>DYRE01000016.1 GCA_020718965.1 Desulfomonile tiedjei | reverse complement strand
ATGTCTGTTTCTAATGAAGAACTACGACGATCTCCAAATTGTCAATATTGGCTCAGGAAAGGACATATCCATTCTGGACCTGGCTAAATTAATAAGGGAAGTGGTGGCATACGAAGGTGAATTGAAATTTCAGCCTGCAATGCCTGACGGAGTAAAACAAAAACTGTTGGATATTTCCAAGATCTCCTCTTTAGGATGGAAGCCGCGAATAAAACTCAGAGAAGGCCTGGAATCAACCTACAAATGGTATCTGGAAAATTTGGGTCGGTACAGAACATCATGAATCTTTACTGATGGTAAAAAGGGGGAAATACAGATAACACCGATGCCCGTTGGAATAACAAAGTGATCACTGAACCAAATTATTCAATCAATCTTCATGGGACTTCATTCCCGATTGACCCTGGATTTGTTCGAAGGCTCTTCCCACAAGTGGAGAAATCAAGTTAGCCTGATTATCCAGAAGCGTACGAGGATCTATCATTACATAATCGTCTTTGATAATTGTAATTACAGGGGGATTTCCTCTACGTAGAGCATTTTCCAAACGTGAGGCTGAAAAATCTCGGGGCCTTATACATATTCGAGGACCAATGAGATCACTTGTCGGCAAAGCCCCACCACCAACCCTGCCAGCGCCTTGTTCAATTACAATCTGCGCCCGGTCTTGAAGTTCTGACTCCAATGACGACGATATCTCTTGCGCTTCAGACATCAACTCGTCGATTCCCTTGGTGATCATGGCCAAAGCAGGAATTGACATAGCCGGGTCCGCTTGCCGGGCATACTCTTGAAGTGTAGCCTCCAGGCCAGCCAAAGTAAGCTTATCCATTCGTAAAGCTCTCGCAAGTGGATTGATCGCCATCTTGTCTATCAATTCTCTCTTACCTGCCAATATTCCGGCTTGAGGACCTCCGAGCAGCTTATCTCCGCTGAAACTCACCACATCAATACCCTTTGAAATTACTTCCTGGACGGTGGTTTCGTCGGACAATCCAAAAGCAGACAGGTCCACGAGGCAACCACTTCCCAGATCCATCATGGTAGGCAAATCATGTTGCTTGCCAATTTGAACCAGTTCTTCGAGTGATATTTCACGCGTAAATCCCACTATGCGATAATTGCTCGTGTGAACTTTAAGTATCAGAGCTGTGTTTTCGTTGATGGCTCGCTCATAGTCGTGTGGATGAGTTCTGTTTGTGGCTCCGACTTCTCTCAGTATGGCGCCGGATTGAGCCATGACCTCTGGAATCCTGAATGACCCGCCAATTTCTATTAATTCACCCCTGGAGACTATTACTTCTTTGCCCTTTGCCAAAGTCCCAAGCGCCAACAATACACCAGCAGCGTTATTGTTTACGGCAAGTACGGACTCCGCCCCAGTTAATTCCTCCATCAATGATTTTAAATGAGCGTTACGTTTTCCACGTTTTCCCTGTTCCAGATCGTATTCCAAATTCGAGTATGACGTAGCAATCTCCACAATTCTCTTGGCAACCCTGTTTGATAAAGGAGACCGCCCGAGGTTGGTGTGAACAACTACTCCAGTGGCATTTATCAGACAGCAGAGGCCGGGAACCAGGGTGAGCCTTATCTGTTCACGGATTTGATCGACCAATTTATTGAGGGCAATTTCATGAGGCTGAACAGAGCCATTTCTTATTCGATCACGTAAATCATTGAGAATTGTATTAACCGAACTTTTCACAAATGGAATGGAGTAAATCACCAGGAAGTCCTGAATTTCCGGTTGCGAAAGTATTTTGTCAACTGACGGAATTAAACTGAATAAAGAATCAGATTTGCTACCTACCACAATTCTGCTCTCTAGGAAGACTTGATCTTGATAGACTTGATAACTTCTTCAAATGCGGGAGCGTGGGTCTTAAATTCTTTCGCCGGCGCAGAGAAATCAATATTAAGCTCATGTTTCTCCGTAAAAATTTTGAGTCCCCATGACACCAGGCGATTCGGATCAGACGGAATTTTTTCTTTTATCAGGATTCCTTTGTGGTTGCTGATTCTAAGCGTCCTGGTTTTATCCAATAGTTTGTTGGTGGCCGCAGCTTTTTTAAGGTTGTTGATGATATTTTTGACTGAGCCGACAAGACGTTCACCTACTACAATATATATTTCTGAAGAATCTTTGGTCCATTTGAAGATGTGCGGTTCATCGACCGCCTCCGCTTTGAAACCCACAGGAATTTTCAGTTCCAGGAAACCATCAACTAGATGGGCCTGGGATTCAGTTTTCTGGGTAGGCTGACAATAGCCGGCCTCAGGTATAACTATCAGAGAAAATCCGGAAATCAGGAAAAATGTTACGATAATAAACCGAAAGTTGACGCCATGCTTAAAGACTGCCGAGCATTCGCCAATTAGATCCCATAATTGTCGCATTCCTGAAGAAGTAATTGTAATATAATGGGTCATTGTGTTCCCTGTCCGGAGACGATTTCACGATAAGGACTCCAGGCCGATTTCAAGATTGATAGCATGGATAAGGCAACATGTCAAAAATCATTACAACTAACGAGAACTTGTCTCGTCCTAAAGCTCATCTATATGTCCTGGGTTGTAAGGTCAACCAGACGGAGATATACAGCATGTCAAGCATGTTGGAATCATTCGGTTTTGAAGTGGACCATCAATCTCATCATCCAGCCCTGATTTTTGTAAATACTTGCTGTGTTACGGATTCAGCCGCAGGTAAATCGCGTCGCCTCATAGGAAGATTAACAGAAAAGTACCCGGATTCTCAAATCGTTGTCACCGGATGCCTGGCTGAGATCAATCCCACCATGGTCCAGCAGGTGGCTCCAAAGGCCACGATTCTTGGAACTTACGCCAAAGATCATCTTATGGATATTCTGTCTGGCCAAAATCGGGACTTTAATTTTTTGAATTCAATGCCCGCTTCATCCTGCTCCGAGTTTTCACCCGTATGGCGCCCAGCGCCATCCTTTAGAAGTAGGGCGTTTCTGAAAGTGCAGGATGGATGTTCGCATCGGTGTTCCTATTGCATTGTTCCCATAGCCAGAGGACCGTCAAGAAGCCTCGAATTGGGAAAAGCGGTTGAAAACGCAAGGTTCCTTGTTGATGCGGGGTATTCAGAGATAGCTCTGACTGGAATTCATTTGGGGGAATATGGTCGTGATCTTTCTCCGAAAAAAAGACTTGAGGACCTTGTTGAGTCCATATTAGCAGGCACTTCAGAGTGCAGACTTCGGCTCAGCTCAATCGAACCGCAGGAATTTTCAGAGGGATTGCTTTCCCTAATTGAGCAGAATTCAAGAATATGTAAACATTTTCATATTCCTGCGCAAAGTGGTGATGATGAAATATTGAAGAAGATGTTCAGACCCTACAATACCAAACTAGTTGCTAAGCTAACGGAAAAAATTCTGGAATTAGCGCCGGACGCATGTATAGGGATGGATGTTATGGTTGGCTTTCCAGGTGAAACAGACGCTTCCTTTGAGCGAACTGTAAGCTTTATTGAGAGTACACAGTGTGATTATCTTCACGTGTTTCCATTTTCACCAAGACAAGGCACAGTAGCGTATGGTTTGCCAGACAGAACCCCCGCCAGATTGTCTCACCAAAGAGTAAAAATTCTTCGAAAATTATCTGATGAACTCCGTTCAATATTTTATAGCAAATTTATCGGACGAACTTTGTGGGCTCTGGCAGAATGCGCAGGACAAACTATCGAAGAATATGGAAAAGGCCTGACAGGCAACTACATCCCCGTTAAAATTAAAGGGTTGGCCAAGACGCATGAAAGCAAAATCGTTCCAGTTCTAATTGACGGTGTGAAAGACAATGAGGCGTATGGAGTCCTTACCCATGATGCTGTTCTGACTAATTAGCCCGTTCATAAAGGATTCTTGACATCATGATTCAGGCGGATCAAGTCGAACCATTACTTTTTCTGGTCAATTTTATGAGTTCTCTAGCTTTTACAAGATGATCGTTAACCTTATGCAAATCTTCAGGTTTTGAATCCTGAAAATAATTGGTGATGGCTTCACAAGCCAGATATGTCTGAGAAATGGCCTGCCTGATTAAATCATGGAACTGCGAGTAATTGGATGGAGCAATGATGGAAAATATTCTGGAGTCGAGTATCCTGAGTTCCCTCTTCATAGACTCCAATTTCAACGCAAGGTCCTGAGGCGCAACCGCTACGTTAATTTCCGAGGGATCATAGTCTGCCAAGCTTAAACTAGGCGCCCTGGCCATTAACAGGGAAAGCTCTTCAATCACTGGGGTTATCTCGGATAAATACAATCTCGTTCCCTTTTCGGTCAAAGCCTCATCATCGAGCGGCGAGGGTATCGGTTTCTCAGACGGAATACTAACCGCAACTCGGCCATCAGTTATTTCACCGGAGACATCTTTGGGTTCCTGAACAGCTTGTTTCTCTGATTCCAAGGTCCCAACCGGGGTTTCGCTAACTATTTGTTTCTGATCTTCAACCTCCGCTTGAATTGATTCTTTAACGGGCGTTTCTATGGTCTCCGAAGGCTGTGGCTCCTTGACCAACGCTTCCGTTTTTGATTCATCCAACGGTAATTCGTCTGGTTCCTTCCTCGCCTGAATGCCTACCCAATCCTCCGGCGCCAGGGCGTGTTGACTTTCCAGGAATTTTACTGAAGACACTTGCGTTTGGATTTTGGATACGGGCAATTCCTTAACTCTAGGGACCACAACTTGCTGGCGCTTCGGCAACATCTCTTTCTGGGGTTCCGGGAGCGCCTCTGTAATGTTTATTGCAGCTAATGGCGGCCCTAGTATTTCGCTGTCTATCTTTCTTTTAAAATCATGCGAAAGATGTTCTTTAACTGGTGAAGGAGAAACCTTTCTGGCGCTGGGGTCGAATGGCAAGCGGTCTACTGGGCTGCCCTCAGTCTCAGTGGCATGAGTTTCTGAGAAATCTGCGATGCGCTCTTTAGTATCTTCCTTGGCGCCTTCATCAGCGACTGGAGTATCTTGAACCGGCTCAGGTTCAGGCGCACGTGGTTTGGGTTTAACCTCTCCAACTATTTGGTTCATCTTTATCTCAGGAATCAGAACCTTATATCCGGAAGGACCGACAGGCGCGTAAGTGGCTGATTTTTCTTCTGTATGGCTGTTTGAGACATCTGTTCGCAAGGCGTTAGGAGGAAATGACTGGCCAAAACTGTACGAGTTTAAGACTAGGAACAAGCACGCCACCAATACCAACATTGAGATATTTGCGGCCTTGAATCTTTTCATGGTTCATCACTCAAGTCACAGTTTCCTGCGCTGGTAAAACATGATTAGGCTTAAATACAATAATTCACCTATACCAAGTTATAATATATTTTATTTTAACTAGTTAATTGATATTAGTCAAGCTGATCATCAGCATTAGACAAATTTTGATGGAGCAAGGAATCCAAACCGACTGATCTGATTCTGTCCAGAACACCGTTTATGAAAGAGCCTGAATTCTCGGCGCCAAATTTTTTCCCAATTTCTATGGCTTCGTTCAGGATCACCGGGGTAGGAGTTTCGGGAAATGTCAACATCTCTGCTATGGCCATTCTTAAAATGTTACGATCTACCTGATTTATTCTGTGCAATTTCCAGTTTTCAGAAAATTCGGAGATTAGGCGATCAATGGAACTCTTGTAATCACAGACAGCCCTTACTAAAGAAGTTGCAAACTCTAGTGAAACCTTATCAATTTGAACTATTCTTTCCGGATCCGCACCAAAGTGCGATTCCAGGAAATTAAGAATTTCAAGTGGGGATTGATCAAGTGTCTCGGCGGAGAACAAGACCTGCAGGGCAAATTCGCGTGTTTTCCTTCTGGATGGCACTGTTAGACTTGTTTTTTCTCAAAGCCGAGAATTTGAAAAGCCTGTTACTTTCATATTAACCAAGCTCTATTAATTTTAACAGACGAGCCATCTCAATTGCGGACATAGCGGCTTCAGCCCCCTTGTTGCCGGCCTTGGATCCCGCCCGTTCGATAGCTTGTTCAAGTGTATCAGTGGTCAACACCCCGAAACTAATCGCTATGGTGGAAGTTAAAGCCGTTTGGGCTACACCCTTGGAAACTTCCGACGCAATATAGTCAAAATGCGGGGTGGATCCCCTTATCACTGCCCCAAGAGCAATGACCATATCATATTTCCGGGATTGTGCGGCAGCGCTTACAACCTGAGGGATTTCGAAAGCGCCAGGGACTCTTGCAATAGTTATATCTTCCGATAGCATCCCATGCCTTATTAATACGTCCAAAGCCCCGTCTATCAACCGTGACACTACAAAATCGTTGAACCTGCTTGCCACAAGCATTGCCTTAAGACCGGAGGCGTCAAAAACGCCCTCAATCATTATTGTCATCAGGCCTCCAAAGATCTAACCGAGGTAAGGCCCCGCTTTTCTAAAAAAAGCGAGGCTTTTTTGTCAACATGTAGACAATTCGTACATATGGCCCATCTTTTCCTTTTTAGTCTTGAGATACCTCAAATTAGTCGCGCACGGTTCAATTACTATGGGAACCTGTTCGACAACTTCAAGGCCATATCCTTCCAGTCCAACTATCTTTGTTGGGTTGTTGGTCATCAACCTCATTTTTTTAACGCCCAGGTCAGCCAGCATTTGAGCGCCGATCCCATAATCCCTGAGGTCAGGCTTGAACCCGAGCCTCAAGTTGGCCTCAACTGTGTCACAACCTTGATCTTGAAGGGCGTAGGCCTTGATCTTGTTCAACAACCCGATGCCTCGTCCCTCCTGCTGCATGTAAAGTATAACGCCCTTGCCAGCTTCCTCTACCATACGCATTGCCTTTTCAAGCTGGTTTCCGCAATCACATCTCATCGAGCCAAAAACATCCCCGGTCAAACATTCGGAATGGACCCTAACAAGAATCGGTTCATCCGGGTCAATTTCACCTTTGACGAGAGCAACGTGATTGTGACTGTCCACTTCATTCTCATAGACAATTAGTCTAAAATCACCGCCGAATTCCGTTGGCAATACAGTCTCAGCGCCTTTTCTGACAAGTTTTTCAATGCGCATTCTGTGCTGGATCAGATCCTTGATTGTGCAAATTTTCAAATTATGTTGTTCAGCCATTACCATCAGGTCCGGCAAACGCGCCATCGTTCCATCTTCATTGAGGACTTCACAAATTACTCCGGCTGGAGTCAATCCGGCTAGCCTCGCCAAGTCGACGCTGCCTTCTGTTTGGCCCGCTCTTACCAACACGCCACCTTTCCTAGCCCTCAAAGGAAACACATGCCCAGGGGATATTATATCGCTGGGTGTGGCGTTTTCATCTACGGCTGTCAAAATGGTCACTGCACGATCATATGCTGAAATTCCTGTTGTAACTCCTCTAGTAGCTTCGATGGAAACAGTAAAGTTGGTTCCAAAAGGAGATTTGTTGTCAGAAACCATCATTGGAAGGTCGAGAGACTCAATTTTCTCTCTGGTCATGGAAAGACAGAGTAGTCCCCGTCCATATTTGGTCATGAAGTTGACAGCCTCTGGAGTAACTTTCTCCGCGGCCATCGTTAAATCGCCTTCGTTTTCACGATCCTCATCATCAACAAGGATAACCATATTACCCTGTTTTATTTCTTCAACAGCTTCTTCTACACCTACAAGCACGCCCATTCAGGCATCCTCCCTAAATAAAACCGTATTTTTGCAAAGTCTGTTCACTCAACCCAGGCTTGCTTGACCAAACGTTGACAAATTTCTCAACGTATTTACCTATCATATCAAATTCAATATTAACAGTATCATTGATATTTTTATCGGTCAACCCCGTCAAATCCGAAGTATGAGGTATTATCATCACCCAAAATTGATTCTTCTCGACCCTGTTAACCGTCAAACTTATTCCATCAACACCTACACTCCCTTTTTCCACGAGATAATGAGATGAATCAACATGGAAACCCAGTAAAAAGCCTCGACCAACCGGACGATTCTCAGCTATCCTTCCAACACAGTCAACATGTCCGGAAACGATATGTCCTCCAAACCTGGAATCCGCCCTCATTGCCTTTTCCAGGTTTACCAGATTACCCGGTCTCGCCTGTTCGAGCGTTGTTACTCTCACAGTTTCAGGGGAAATATCCACAGCAAACTGTCGGTCGCCAGGGAAAACTTTTGTTGCAGTGAGGCACACGCCGTTCACGCAAATAGAATCTCCTGCTTTTACATCCGTCAAATCCATGTCAGCGGTTATTGTCATTCTAACGAAAGACTGCTTTGTCTCGATGGATCTGATCAGTCCTCTGCATTCAATTATTCCTGTGAACATCACACAACCTTGTCCGTCTTTAGGGTTTTATTGTAACTGCCCGTATGTCGACGCATATCCCAAAGGTGCCGGTCGCACACCCTACCCATTGAAGACAGGATGCTTGATTTTATATTTGGAGCGTCTTTCTCAATATCTGTAAGTAATTTCTTCACCCAGTGTCTCTTTGATTCAACTTTCGTTTCAAATACGCACCCACAATTGGTAACCGGTAGTCGCATTTCATTGGCCATCGCGTGGGTATTCTCCTCATGAACGTAAACAAGGGGTCTGATCACCGTATTTTTGCCGTCATCGGCCTGAAGCTTTGGACTCATACCCTTTATCGATCCGTTAAAGAATAGGTTCAACAATAAAGTCTCTACAAAATCATCCAGATGATGGCCCAAGGCAATCTTATTCCAACCTTCCCTCGAAGCAAAGGAATATAAAACACCTCGTCTTATTCTGGAACACAGTGAACATGGACTCGTACCCTTTGTAAGGCTTGTAGAAATTATTGAATTAATGTCAGAAACGATAAAATGATGCGGGATATTGTCAGCCCGCAATCGTTGTTTCATCTCCAATAAATGATCAGCATGCAA
Source organism: Desulfomonile tiedjei (assembly GCA_020718965.1). GTDB lineage: Bacteria > Desulfobacterota > Desulfomonilia > Desulfomonilales > Desulfomonilaceae > CAJBEZ01. The sequence continues at coordinate 5,740 of DYRE01000016.1, read as the reverse complement.
ATCCCGCCCTATGGTTACCGCTCCCAGTTGGTAGTCTATCGGAGCCTTCTTCTGGAGCGCAAGCAAGGCGTACAAGAGGCTCCAGGAATCTTTACCGCCAGAGAGGGCGACCAGTATTCGATCATTTTCTTCAACCAGCTCAAAGTCTCCAATGGCTTTGCCGACAAGTCGAATAATTTGTTTGGTGGGCGAGACAGTTGACATTAAATTTTCAGATTCATCCTTACCCTATATAACTTTTAGAATCAGGATACTTTGTCTAGCTGAACAAAATAAGCTCGCACTTCGAGACACTATCCAGCAATCTTTGTTTCAAAAATAATCTCGGAATTCTTTCGATCGCACTTGATTATAATGCTCCTTAGCATAAACTATAAGACCACCACGAAAGATACACGGATAAAACGCAACGATTTACGAAGCGTTTTAGAATACTTTTCAGGGTTGGAATTGCTTCAAAATCACTTGTACCAAATAGCATATTCAGGGAGACGATGATTGATCTTTTTAAATAATGTAGCGAAATATTTTCAGGGAAAAGCGCTTTTCGAACAGCTAAATCTAAATGTGCATCGAGGAGACAGGGTTGGAATTGTAGGACCAAATGGAGCTGGAAAGTCTACACTTTTGGGCATGATGGAGGGAGTAATAGAACCTGACAAAGGTGAAGTCACTGTCGAGAAAAAAATGTCTATTGGCGTGCTTCACCAGCAGATCATAGAAGCAAGCGACGGCCCTATCCTTGAAGAAGTTATGAATGTCTCTGATCGATTGAGGCAAATCAAGAAGAGATTGCGAGAACTTGAAGTTGATCTCGGCAAAGCGACTCAGGACTCCGAGAACGCAACAGATTTTCTTGAAGAACATGGACGACTTCTGAATGAATTTGAACAACTGGGTGGATATTCACTGGAAGCCAGAGCAACCAAGACCCTCCAGGGATTGGGATTTACCGCTGAGGACTGGAAGCGGCGATGGAGCGAATTTTCTGGTGGATGGAGGATGCGCGTGGCATTAGCCAAGATCCTGTTGTCGGAACCAGATGCTCTTTTACTTGATGAACCGACCAACCACCTGGATCTTGATAGCCTGCTGTGGGTAGAACAATACTTGACCGATTTTAGGGGCGCCCTTGTAATAGTTTCTCACGATCGGGCTTTTCTGAACAAACTCGTGAACCGGGTAGTAGAAGTGAATGCCGGCAAAGTAATAGCGTGTTCCGGAAATTATGATGACCACGAAAGGACGAAGGAAGCGCAGCAGGAAATTTTGGTCGCTTCCTACAAGAATCAGCAGGAAAAAATCAAGAGAATCCAAAAATTTATCGACCAGAACCGTGTAAAAGCCAGGACGGCTAGCCGTGCTCAAAGCCGATTGAAAATGCTCGACAAGATCGAGAAGATCGACCTCCCCACAAAGCCCAAGCGCGTAAAATTCACTTTTCCACAACCTCAACCTTCTGGGCGACGTGTTATCGAAATTGCTGGTCTAGTCAAAAGATTCGGGTCCAAAACCGTTTATGACAACTTTGATTTTAAAATCGACAGAGGAGAAAAGATAGGATTGGTCGGACCTAATGGAGCTGGAAAATCTACTTTGCTGAAAATAATGGCAGGAGTTTTGCCTTTTGACGACGGCGCGGTTCAATATGGGCACAACGTCAAGGTGGGGTATTTTGCTCAACACCAGTCAGAAAGCCTCAATTCAGAACTAACCGTCTTGCTGGAAGCCTACTCTGTTGCCCCTAGCGTAACCGAACAAGAAGTGAGGAACATCCTCGGCGCGTTTCTTTTCTCAGGGGACGATGTTTTCAAAAAAGTCAAAGTGCTTTCAGGTGGAGAAAAAAGTCGTTTGGCTCTTACAAAGATTTTGCTCTCACCTCCAAATTTTCTACTAATGGATGAACCTACCAATCATCTTGATATACCTTCTTGTGAGATCCTTGAGGAAGCTCTAAAAAAATTCTCCGGCGCAATAGTATTAATTACACACGATCGGAGACTCATGAATAGCGTCTGTACCGGTATTCTGGAAATTCATGATTCCACCGGGGATTTTTATCCTGGAAATTATGATGACTACCAGTTCAAGAAGAATCTGATGAGCAAAGAGAGTCTTGGACTCGAAGTAGCCCCTGAATCTTCTTCATCGAACCATTCAACCATGGATCCCACTCCAATCAGCAAAGACCTGAAAAAAGATAAAAAGAGAAGAGACGCTCAAATGAGGCAGGCGCTCTACAAAAAAATCGCGCCCATCAAAGAGCAAATTAAGAAAATTGAGGCCGATCTCGAAAAAAAGGAGATGAGAAGTAGGGAAATTCAGGAGTTCATCGCTAATCCCAGAAATTATGACAACAAAGAAGCGTTTCTTGCAGTTTTGACTGAGGAACCCATCATCTCCCGGGAAGTGTCTGACCTGGAAGAAAAGTGGGAAAAACTTCACTCTGAATTGGAAGCCTTTGAGACCGAATTCAGCCAGAATGCAATTTAAAATTTTCTTCACCGGAATTTCCGGATCAATTGCTAGTCTCTGCCTGGAATTCCGAAGCGAATTAGAAATTATTAGCAATTTTATGTATAGACAGTAATCAACCTGACGTCATAAAGTTGCAGAATATCAACTGTCTCAAAGCCTCTGGACTAAACAATACCCGGACTCTCCAAACTGACCGTGAGTTAAGATTGGTCGAAGCGGTCGGTGTGGACTATTTGTAGTGAGTGGATACAAATTATTAAATGTGGAGCACGCCACGGAATGTTGCAGCAAGAAAGCAAATACATAGAAAAGCGTTTCCAGGGTAATCACGTTTAATTTAGACTAGGCCTGGTGGAAAAATCCATCTACATTAGGCGAACAAACCTTAGGGGGGTTTTCAGAGATTTCGTGACGGGTAACAGGACCATAATGTCGAATTGGCGAACAATAATTATTGCGACCGGTATTGTGGTGGCGGTGGCAGGGCTCGGCTGGTGGGCTGCGGAATCGAGGGGAAAAAGCGCAGATATCGAAATGCGAGAGCGTCTGCTGAGACAACTTGTTGATATCACAAGAACAATAAATCCAGCCTTAGCGAAAAAACTTGCTTTCAGCTCTGTTGACAAGGGCTCGCCTGCCTTCGAGACTATTCGGAGTCAAATGATAACACACGCAGAGCACATACCTCGTTCGGGTCTCTACAGCATGGCCCTGCGTAAGGATGATCTTGTTTTTGGGCCGGAGAGTTACGCTGAAGACCACTCAATGGCAAGTCCACCCGGAACACTATACAAAGAACCACCCAAAGAATTTTTTGGAGTCTTTGAAGACAAGCGTCCTGTGACTGTTGGACCATTCACAGACGAATACGAGACTTTTGTCTCCGCTGCCGCGCCCGTTATTGATCCCGAGACCGGAAACGTCATCATGGTTCTAGGTCTGGATATTCTGGCCCATGATTGGAAAAAAAGGGTCGATGAAGCGCGTCTCGAACCTATTGTTGCAACATCTGTTGTGCTGCTGGTACTGCTGGGAGGAACTCTAGCGGTTAGATGGCGGAACCGCCAGAGATCACAGATGGACCTGAAACTCAAGGAATGGATTCTAGCCCCGGTAGCAGTGGCTATGCTGGCAGGTTTGGTTTCATGGGTCTTTTATCAACAAAGACAATCCACCGAGGAACTGCGCAGAGATATGCGCCGTACTGTGGAGCAGTCGAGTAGCGCATGGAATCGCCTTATTGCGTCGCAAGCCCAAATGCTCAAGGTTCAGCTCGACCGGATTCTGGAGCATCCAGATTTATTAACGCAATGGAAGGATAGGAATTTTGATCAGCTCAAATCACTTGCTCAACCGATTTTCGCACAATTGAACAAAAAATATAGAATCACCCACTTCAATTTTATTCAGGCTGATCGAATCAGTTTCTTGAGACTTCATAAACCGGAAGTAAGAGGCGACCGAGTAGATCGAGTCACTGTTCAGACTGCTCAAAGAACGGGCGAGGACGCATGGGGTGTTGAACCAGGAATCATCGGACTTTTTACCCTTCGTTATACACGGCCCTACTTCCAGCAAGGACAACTTATCGGTTTTGTGGAGTTGGGCACTGAGCTTCAGCTTCTGCTAAGTGATTTGGGATCAAATATGAAGGTGGATCTCATAAACATTGTTCGCAAAAAATTTTCCACTAAAGAGAATTTCGAAGTTTCCCAGGATATTTTCAACTTTTCCGGCAATTGGGATGAGTACCAGGACCTGCTGGTGACTCACAAAACTTTAAAGAACATCCCGGAGGACTTTGTCAAAAGGTTAAGCGAGGGTTATCCGTCATTTATGGTGGACGACACGTTTCTCATGCGCCAGGAGGACAAGACACTTGAATGCGGTGTTATTGATCAGTATGACGCGGCTGGCCAGGATATCGCCGATATACTGGTCATTAGGGATGTATCCGCACAACTCAAAAACGCACGAGACACCTTGATCCTCAATCTTGGACTTTTAGTAGCCGTTTTCGCGGGAATCTTGACTCTCTTGTGGTCAGTCACAGGCAGAGCTGAAAATCAACTCTCCAATTCTTTCCGTAAGCTCAAAGAAAGTGAAGAAAATTTCCGAAACATGTTCCTGAAGCACGCCGCAGTAATGATGCTTATCGACCCGGTTACAGACAAGATTGTTGATGCAAATGCAGCGGCTATAGCATTTTATGGTTACCCCGAAGCCAATTTGATTGGAATGAATTTTTCAGATCTCAGTGCCTTACCTCCTGAGAACATATGCGATACGAATGAGGAAGATGCTCAGAAAGACCCAAACTGTTTAGTATTCACTCAGTCTCTAGCTACGGGAGAGATCCGAAATGTGGAAGTTCATTCATCCCCTATTGATCAGCATGGCAAGACTATCCTCTTTTCAATAATCCACGACATTACAGAACGTAAACGTGTTCAACAGGAATTGATAGACTCTAACCGTAACCTCCAGGAAGCTAACGCTAAAGCTTTGGAAATGGCGTCCAGGGCAGAACTAGCCAATGCAGCCAAAAGTCAGTTCCTGGCCAACATGAGCCATGAAATTCGCACTCCCATGAATGGCGTTATAGGCATGACAGGTCTTCTTCTTGATACGAAGTTATCGCCGGAACAACTAGAATACGCAGAGATAGTCCGCACAAGTGGTGAAACCCTGTTGGCTCTAATCAACGATATTCTGGATTTCTCCAAGATTGAGGCCCGCAAGTTGGAACTTGACGTTTTGGATTTTGACCTGAATGTCACGATGGAAGAGACTCTGGGAATGCTTGTCAACAGAGCCCATTCCGCAAAACTGGAACTGATATGTGATATTTCCAGGGAAGTCCCTGATTCGCTCCGGGGAGATCCTGGGCGCTTACGCCAGGTAATAGTCAACCTGGTGGGGAATGCCATCAAGTTCACTCCAGAAGGAGAGGTGGCAATTCGGGTACGCCTGGAATCCGAGACCAAATCCAAGGCTGTGTTACTGTTTGAGATTGAGGATACCGGAATTGGAATACCGGAGGATAGAATGCATTTACTGTTCTCTCCCTTCACACAATTAGACGGCTCTACAACCAGGAAATATGGAGGGACAGGATTGGGGCTTGCAATCTCCAAACAGCTTGTAGAGCTGATGAAAGGGCAAATTGGAGTTAAGAGTAACCAGGGAAAGGGCTCCACTTTCTGGTTCACAGCGTCCTTCGAAAAACGGTCCGAACCAAGTAGCGTAAAGCAAAAGAAAC
>DYRE01000288.1 GCA_020718965.1 Desulfomonile tiedjei | reverse complement strand
TGGTCGGGACGACTGGATTTGAACCAGCGACCCCTGCGTCCCGAACGCAGTGCTCTACCAGGCTGAGCCACGTCCCGCCAATCAGTAAGACTACACTTTTAGCATATTGGTGTCCACTCTTTTAATCATTTTCTTCATTCGAGTTACCTTTTTTCTGCAAACACCAACCGGCGCACTGCAATACCAGGATCGTCATTGCGGTGAGGCTAAAGTCTGTTCTTTTTCGACCTGTCATGAGCCATGTAAACAATCCGATGAGTCGCAAATAGGGATTATATATCTTCCTGGAGGACAAGCATAAACAGATCCATGAAATCTTCGGCTTCTTCTCGGATAAAAAGGGAACCTGAAGCCGCTAGAATAAAATTGAGTTTGTTCAGAAAAGAATAGACTATCAAGACCAGGGGAGTGCTGGTCAGGTGTTTATAACCTGTTCCGTATACTTCTGTTATATGGGTGTTCCCAATAGAAGTAGGGTAAGAATCGAGCGTAGGTTTCCCATTCTTCATCTCCGGCCATACTACTCCGAGGAGTGTTATTGCGATCGAGCACTGATGTTTTTGGGTTATATGATGAATTATCTTGCGCCTGATTTTGAATGGCAAGAGACTGGCGCAGGAAATCATCCCGGCGACGTTCTTATAATGTTTCAAGTCTAACTGTTTACGAAATTGCCTAATACGGTCGGTTGACAGAGAACGAAGAAGTTTTTTGGGATCCTTTCTCTCGTTGGAATTGGATTCAAAAAAAAGTGCGCTCACATTGTTTAAGTGGTTCAGGCTTACGTATCTGCCTCTTATATTCATAGTCACGGCCGTGGTAATCTTACCGGTTTCTACGTTTCTAAGCGTGTTCCATCTTTCTATGGCTAGATTGCTGGTCGCAACCAGGATATCTATTAAAGTTCCGCCCCTTTTTTGCAAAGAAATGTTTAAATGTGCTGTTCCTTTCGCAGATAGCGCCCTCCTGATGTGGTACTGTTTTTTGTCTCTCGGCGTCCCCGTGCCCGCAGGTAAAGCAGGTCTCGAAAACATGGGCTTAATGGCCAACCGAGCACTGTGGATAACGTCATCCCATTTTCGCCTCTTGACCTTGACAATTCTTTTCCTGGAAGTGGACAGACCATGAGTCATCCGGCCTGGGAAATCATCCTTGACGCCTGTCATTAACTCCCGATACCGCAAGAAGCACTGTCTGCCGAATTCGGAGGCTGTAGCAGCGTCGAAGGCTGCGTGATGAGTGATTGCGACTGCAACATAATGATCATGAGCGACCCTTAATAAGTGAATCTCACCAGGCGGTTCCTCGAATAGATCCCAATCCCTATCCAGTCTTGGAGCTAGATGGTTTATCACTGCGTCAAAAATAGAGTTAGAGGCTTCGTGATCCTTCAAATCCGATATGCTGACAGGAAACTCCAAGTCCGGACGGGGATTCCAGTATAGGTAATGCCTGCCGTATTTCCTTATATCCTTCAAACAACTACGAAGCTGAGGAAATCCTTCCAGCGCCGAGATCACGGACGGGCGCAATAAACTTTCGTCAAATGCGCCTTTGATTTCAAAGGCAGTCAACAGAATGTTCTTGGTATTATCGAAACTGGCCAGAGCAATCATTTCGGAATTCGGGTCCAGGAACCTGGATGTTTCCAATATTTCGAGCTCTTTCATGCGCCTCCAAATGGATCCTCGACTAGAACATTTCCAAGCAGGTCCACGAAGCGCTCAGTCTCGGTTCCGGTGAAATGACTTGCTGACGCCATGATTTGAAGATTGAGCCTTTTGCGAAAAGTGTATGCCCCTAGAATCAAGGGGCAGCGATATCCAAGTTTGTAAGGGATTGCATGAAATTCGGTCAGGTTCAGACATCCAGCTTGCCTCAGATATGAGTCTCCGGTACGACGCCCTCCCCTTGTTTCCGGCCACATCATTCCGAATGGCGCAATCAAAATAGGGATAAGGGGCATTTGGCATACGAAATGGACTATTCGCTGTCTCACTGCAAGTGGGAGGACCCTAACCGCATCAGCCAGACTGCATCCAGCCAACCAGGCCCTGACGTCAGCTAGACTGTCCAACTCCTCCTGTCGCCGTTCTGAAACCAACCTGGAAAATAATTCCGAATTTGTCCGGGCGCCAGGCCGTAATTTCACAATGAAGGACGACGTGTTCGAAGCAACTTCGGCTTCTCCGAACCTACCCCTCATTTGAACTGTCACACAAATCGATATGGCGCCAAGCTTGCTAATATCAAGAGAGGCGTTCCATTTATCTACCGCAGAAGCCATGCCGCCTACGAGCGCATCTATAAATGCGCTCCCGCGTCTGGAAACGTTTTTTGTGACAAGATCCGTCTGTTCAGGTGTAAGGACCGATTTAGCATAGTGTACGCCCACTTCCTGCGGTGTCCCTCTTCCTTTTGGGAGAGTAGGTCTTGTGATATACGGGCTAAGGGACTTTTTGACAAAGAAAACAGCATCGCTCCACCTTGTTCTTTTCAGTTGAACCATACGATTTTTCACGTTTGACACATGGTCGTAATCATGGGTCCATTCCGGTTCTCTTCCTGTCACGATATTATGGTAGTGCGCCAGGAGTTCTCGATAGAACGCCGCAAGTGTCCATCCATCTGCAGCGGCGTGGTGTACAAGGGTTAGCAGACTACTGCGTCCGTTAGGAAGACGAATCAGATGAAACTCAGTAGGCGCAGTACGTAATAGATCCCAATCCTTCTCCACGCTTTGATCGAGGCTATAGAGCAATGAATGCTGAAAACCCAGCGAGGGATCAATCGTCTCCATATTTGACAGCCGAAACGCAGGTTGGAAATTCGAGTCCTGAAACCACGTCAAGCGCCGTTCGCCGTTGATCCTGGATTCTTTCACACAACTCGAGAATTCCGGAAAACTCGGCAAAGCGTTCCTCAATGCTAAATTCATGGCGTCGGTATCAACTGCTCCCTCGACATCAAATCCAAATATCATAATGTTTTTTGCTTCAGGATAGTTGGAGAGGACCATCAACTCCGACATGCCATCAAGCGCTTTGGGCAATTCTCCAAGCATCATTTCCTCAATATTAGGCGCCTACTTACGAACAGAAAGTAGCCGGGACATTTTCTAGATATAGGTGTTTCCCACGATTGTAGAGCAGACCACACTATTGAGCTACTCAAAAGACAGAACATCATAACCTTTTTCTGGAAATTTCTG
>DYRE01000287.1 GCA_020718965.1 Desulfomonile tiedjei | reverse complement strand
GCCAAAAGAAATGACCGAAATTTTTCTCGCGTTTGGGACAAGAATATGATTTACGACTTTTTATGTCTCGTTTACCGAACATGCCCAACCGAGAGAACTGTTCCTTGACTGAATTAGAGATTGCAGATCGAGCCTCAGTCTCAAGATGGTCTCATGTTCGGATGTCGGCTATAAGAATCCTGATGTTGGGATTTACTCATGATCAAGTCGCTGCTATCTCTGTCGTTTCACGCCGAACATTGTCCCGTTGGGTTCAACGTTTCAATGAGCGAGGTATTGATGGGCTTATTGACGGTCCCAAAACAGGTCGGCCTCCCAAGATCACCGCAGAACAAAGCCAGGAATATGAGGAGCTGATTGAGCGCCCTCAACGAGTTGATGTCACCCATTGGACAGCCAAGAAGTTCCACGGGTATTTGACAGAAAAGCTTCAGAGGGACATAGGTTATCGAACTGTTGTCCGTTGGCTCCATGAAAAAAGGTTTCGTCTTAAGGTCCCTCGGTCTTGGCCTAATGGTCAGGACGATCTGAAAAGAGATGCTTTTGTGAAGAAGCTGGTTAGTTATTTGTCTGATCCGGAAATAGACATCTGGTATGGCGATGAATCCGGGATCGAGGGAGATCCTCGTCCGAGACGACGTTGGGCCAAGAGAGGGGAAAAGATCCGTCACCCATATCAGGGAACTCACATAAGAATGAATGTCACAGGAATGGTTGGTCCCCGGACGGGAGAATTTTATTCAATGATTTTCAGTCATTCGGATACAGATTCCTTCCAGTTTTTTCTGGATCAAGCCAATCAGGACGTTGTCTTGGAACGGCCTAGAAATCTCCTAATCGTGGATAACGCTTCCTGGCACCGCTCCAAATCTCTTAACTGGGGTAAATTTGAACCTATTTTCCTCCCACCATATTCTCCGGACCTCAACCCCATTGAAAGATTATGGTTGTTAATGAAAGGAGAATGGTTCTCAGACTTCTTCGCTAAGTCCAAGGAGGAGTTAATCGACAGGCTATGTCTTGCTCTGAATTGGATAGTCGATCGAAAAGTTCAAAACCAAGAAACGTGCAGCATTAAGACAGAACTTTAGGCAAACGCTATATATCTATTTATTAAACCCAAGCCCCGTGTTTCTGGGGTTTCGGACGCATCTTCCAGATACTGGAGATACCGCATCCCAGATCGACCCTGAAACAAATATCCAGAACTAATATATGTTAATTTGATAACTCTCTTTTATTTCATTGTCTTGAGATATAAAAGTTACTTTTTAATTGAAGACACTGCATGGGGAAACTTGTTCCCCATGTTCAATGATCAAATAATTTTGCGGAATTTTGCTTTCGAAGTCTTAAGAGCAGAAGAGAAACTCACTCTTGGTCAGGCAGGCATTCCGAGTCAAATCCAAACCATTTAGGAAAAGCCCCTAAGGGTGATATCGACTTTGATACCCAGACTTATTAAGGGGAATGAAGATTTGCGCCCAAAACAATTTAGTTCGGCACTCCTATCTCTTTAAGCATCTTCTTTACAGCAATGTAGGCAACGGAATCGGACGAAATCTCCACCAAAGGCTTTCCTTCAAGATCCATAGCTACCAACTGATCATCGTAGGGAATTAAGGCGAGAGGAGGAACAGGTAAGGCTTCAATTTCCTTGCGGGTACTGAGCGGGAGATCGTCTAGACTACCCTGAACCCGACTTAAAACTATGTGCTGGTTGTGGATCCGTCCTTCCATTTCATCGACCAACTGAAAAATTCTCCCTATTGTCCTAAGGCTTCTTGGAGAGGGGTCCGATATTATAAATAGATGATCGACTTCCTCTTCTGTTCTTCTCGATAGGTGTTCCATACCGGCTTCATTGTCAATCACAACAAATTTGTAGTTTGTGGTTAATTTGGATATGACATCTCGAAGTATATTGTTGGCCATGCAGTAGCATCCTGGACCTTCAGGACGTCCCATGGACAGAAAATCCAGATCCTTGGTTTCTTCAAGGTTAGCCTGTATCTGGTAGTCCATGAAGCGGTCTTTCGTCATTCCTCCGGGAACATCCTCACCCAACTTCCTGGCATCTTCCCGAATACAGCCCACACTTTTAGGTTCATGGATCCCAAGGACTTCGTGAAGATTTGAGTTAGAATCAGCGTCAATAGCCAATAAAGGCCTCTGACCAGTATCTATAAGGTTTTTAATTATTAGTGATGTAATAGACGTTTTTCCAACACCACCCTTCCCTGCCACCGCCAGGGTTACTCCCATCTTTTTTCCTTTCAGTTTCTATTTTGAGCCCTACATTGGGAGAGGCTTCGTATGTTCAAACTTGGCTGAATTTATCCAAGAGCTTGATCTAAATCCATTTTATCAATTATGGAGAGTGTTTCGTAAACCTTTTCAACCTCTCTAACCGTTAGGCCGGCGCAACCGCAGGCCGGGGTTACGATAATTCTCCTGAGAAGCAAATCTCTGGGGACACCTTTTTCTTCCAAGACTCTAACTCCTCTTCTCAGCCTTAGTAGAATATCGTCTACAGTTTCCTGATTAATCCTACCATCATTCGGAACTACGCCCCAGGCAAGCACCCCTCCCTTTTCGAGAAAACCCGACAGTTGCTCAGGGTAAATTGCCAGCGATTCCAGATAGTCGACTGCGTCAAAGTTTATGATGTCGACATTTGTTCGCATCAGTAAAGACCAGTCGGTATTTCCACAGCAATGAACCCCCGTCAAGGCCCCTCTGCAGGAAGCCATGGAGAAAACATCATTTAAGGATTCTATCACATCTGAAACCGAAACTCCCAAAAAGGCCGATGAACCATAGGCGCTAAGACTGGGTTCGTCAAAAAAGACTATTATTTGCTCAGCGAAAGGCTTGAACTTCTCGATAAGCCAGATGGCTTTCAGCCCCATTCCTTTTACGGCCACATCCCTGAACAATGGATGGTAGAATATTGGTTTGCCATTTTCATCTGTTACAGAAAGGCCAAAACTTAGAGGTCCTGTGACCTGAGCCTTTATGATAGGATACTTCGACTGACTTCGGCTGAGCTTATCAAAGAAAAGTTTTATTCCCAATCCGAAGTCTTCACTTATCCTGAATGTCGAAATCGAAGCTCCTTCGATTATTGCCATGTAATCTTCATAAAATTTTTCTACCAGAACTGAATATTCTTCAGATGTCTGGAAATAGTATTTGAGGTTATCAAGATCCACCTGAA
>DYRE01000015.1 GCA_020718965.1 Desulfomonile tiedjei | reverse complement strand
ATTGACCAATTATTCCATAAACAAGTCGCAGATGAAAAGAAACATTTGCTGGAAAGTCAAGATCTTGATTCTGAGCTATTCGACGCTGAATTGATAAACTTTAGACTGGATAGGATCCGGCGCTGATTGCGTGTCAGTGATTTCCTGATTTCATTGAAAGAATATCACGAAAGTTCCGGGCAAAAACATGACTTTGATCTACGGGTAACGCTCACCAATCCAAATTATAGCGCAGCCCTGGAACTCGGCGCTATGAAGTAGGCGATGACAATGAAGTGACAGGCGCATCCAATAATCACAAAAATATGCCACAGCTCATGGAAGCCGAAAACATTGGGATAGAAATCAGGCTTTTTGCTGATATAGACCACTGCTCCCAAAGTAAAAAAGAGCCCACCCAGAACAAGCCAAATTAACGCGGACACAGGCATAGTTACCAGCATCTCTGGAATAGCGATGACAGCCATCCAGCCCATCAGTAGGTAAATCCCTGCCGTAACCCAGCGGGGCGCATTAATAATAAAGATTTTGATTGCAACTCCAATAAGCGCCATGCCCCAGATAATCCCTACGAACCACCATTGCCAAAAGCCATGGAAAAAGTGAATGCAAATGGGCGTGTAGCTGCCTGCAATCAACAGATAAATGGCTGAGTGATCAACTTTTCGAAGAACTTTAATTACCCGGGGAGGGGCCTTCACCAGGTGATAGGTGGCGCTGGCGGCTAGCATCAGGACCAGACTAAGGCCATAGATCGCCAGTGAAATAGCTTTGGCGGAGTTGTCGCGCCCAATCAGCAAGAGAATCACTAAACCACACACTGCAAATGCGGCCGCAGCCAGATGTGTAAGTCCACTGATGGGGTCACGGAATTTGTTCAGCATCACGCCTCATTAACGGGTGTTTTTTGGGCTTAAAGAAAAGCCAGCCCCTAAGGACCCCCAGCGAAACTGTCCGGAGTAAAGGCGAGGTCCGTGCAAAGTTATGATTCAAAATTGTTTCCTTCCTTTGAATCCCATCAAAAAAAGCTCTCGGCAAACGGCTCTAGCTTTTTTCTCGATGTAAGCTTCTTTTTTGAACTCAAAGTTCGCAGATGACAACAAGTTAAGACAATATTCTTACAACGGTTTAAGACGGCCCGAGTCCTACTGAGTTGGTTTCATGAAGCCAAAAATGACGAAACCGGACTCATCTTGAAAATGTCGCCCGGTTCGCATTGAGGATGTCTCAAAAATCTAACCTATAAGAATTGATCGAATAAACACTATTTCGCATAGACGAACGGGGGCATTTTCTTGAGGGCTTCTTTTGTGGCGCCCGGCAAGATGAACTTGGATCCTTCAACTTTGAACTGCTTAATAGGGATAGCTACGTCGTTTTTGTCGATGCCGAGGAACCCACCAGCCCCAATTATTGCAAATGTGGCAACCCTATCGGGAGCGATGATAATATCATCCACCGTACCAACTTTCTCATTCTTGTCATTGAAGACCGGCTTACCCAGAACGGCTTTCTTGACGCTCCAGCCATTTACCACGTTCGTTAGTTCCGTAACCGTTACCCCTAGAATAAAACTTTCCACACCGGCCACTGGAGGAGCGGGAGTGCCTGTGGTAGCCGGCGGCGTGGCGGCCTTTTCCGGCTTATCGGCGGCGAAACCGATAGGCGCCATTAGTATCACAAGCCCTAAGCCAATCAAAATTACTCTTTTCATTAGTCCTCCTTTTTTAAACGCTGTGCAAATTATTTCAACGGCAAAATAAATAGAGTGTTAGAATGATATTGTCAATAAAGCCTCACGCAAAATTAAATTTTTGTATTTATGAACCCCTTTCTGAACAAATTGCCCCAGTGATATCGAACGATATTCATCAAATTTTAAAAAAGTTTTATCTCATTGAATTTGGAGATTGTGGGGTGCTAAATTAGCATCAGATTAATGTCCTGAATTTAGACTTTTTATCAATATATTGTGGAAGAAATGCCTCACAAATCTAGAGGGAAAGACAACCTGGACTTTTCTGCCATGGCAATACTTCTTGTGCTATGCGCAAGTTGGGGGTTGCAACAGGTTGCAATCAAGATTGCGAGCCACGGGGTTTCTCCAATCCTGCAATCTGGGATTCGGTCTATTGGGGCGACAGTTCTCGTTGGAATTTGGATGCGTTTGCGCAAAGATCCGATATTCAATCAAGACGGAACTTTGTGGTGGGGGACCGCCGCCGGTTTTCTTTTTGCCGGTGAGTTTCTTCTCATCTATTTGGGGCTGGAATATACAAACGCCTCACGGGCTGTGATTTTTCTGTATTTGTCTCCTTTTGTTGTGGCTCTGGGAGCCCACCTGTTCATTCCAGGCGAGAAGTTACGTGTTATTCAAGTCATAGGACTTTGTTGCGCCTTCGCTGGAATAATCGTGGCTTTCAGAGAATCAGTGAGGTTACCGAGCGGTCAGATGTTCATCGGTGACGCAATGCTGGCTTTGGCCGCAGTGCTTTGGGGAGCCACAACCGTTTTGATTAAGGCGGGACCACTTGCGTTAATTTCCCCCGCCAAGACCCTACTTTACCAACTTGGGGTATCTGCGATTGTTCTCATGATCAGTTTTTGGGCCTGGAATGAACCGGGTATTGTAAAGATGACAACTCTAATAGGTTTGAGTTTAATTTACCAGATAATATGGATTGCCTCGATTACTTATCTGGCATGGTTTTGGCTGATCACTCACTATCCGGCTTATCGATTAGCTTCTTTCACTTTTCTCACTCCACTGTTCGGAGTGATTTTTGGAGGGATTCTCCTAGATGAGGACATAACAGTGTCATTGTTGATAGCGCTCATTTTAGTCGGAACAGGCATCTGTCTGGTTAACAGGCGCGCCAGCAATACCGGCGCCACCAAACCTTGACGGATGAACCCATTATGATTGGGACTCCCTGCGCCAAAAGAGGGCTGTATCATGAACAAACGGCTTATTATTGGAGGTCACTCTCAAGTTTCTTTTACCCAATTCCGTGTCCAAAGAAAACGGGGCCGCCCCATCGAAAGGTGTGATTCTGGGATGCGCCGAGATTCCTTTATTGATCAAACAGGAGCATGTCCCAACGACCCTTTTCGATACGGTGGATATACATTCAGAGGCGGCGGTAGAGTTTGCCCTGGGTATGTGAAGGAACAAACTTCTAAGAACTTAAAACAGGAGCTTAACGAAGTAAGCTCCTGTTTTGATTAACTCAATGATTTATATTTTTGGGAAGGTCCTACCAGCGAGAACCGCCGCCTCTATCATCCCTACGGCCGCCGCCTCCGGAGGCTTTAGGCTTTGCTTCGTTTATCTTCAGGGCTCGTCCCCCTAGTTCCTTTGAGTCCAGTTCCTTGACTGCGCGTAAACCTTCTTCGCGGTCCTGCATCTCAACAAAACCAAATCCGCGAGACCTGCCCGTAAACTGGTCAGAAATGATCTTGACGGTATCCACTGCGCCATACTCACCGAACAGTGTTCTTAGTTCTCCTTCGCTAGCATCGAAGGAAAGATTACCAACATAAATGTTAAAACTCATTTTGTAGCTCCTTTTTGAAAAACGCGCGACACAACCCTGTGCAAGTGCGTATGGGTTAATGAATAACGGGGTTTAGGTGATCGGGGATAAATCGACTAGATAATTCGGGGCTATCCACGGCACGGGTACCACGCTCTACGATCTTAATTCTCGCATAACACCCGTGACCATGTAATGGGACAACTGGAGCAATACAAGTTAAGCTTCAAGATTAGTATACAGCATCGGCGCCAGGTAATCAATAGAAACATAGAAATAGAAACATAGAAATATTTATAACCTTTTAAATCAGCAATAGATACAAGGAGTTTATGACTGTCAAGGCCATTAGTTGCTGACATAATAGCTGTATGGTGACCGACGAGTTTTGTCAAACCCGGAACCACTTCTGCAAGTTTGTTACTCTTGAGAGCCACGATGACGAGATCGTAGGCTCCGGATGGCTCTTCCGGGCGCACGGTGGGAATCAAATTCTGTTTACCGTTTACCTAGATCCCCCTGTAATCTCAATCGGTACCGTCGTGAATCTATTTCCGGATGCAAGGGACCAGAGGCCTGTCTGAATTTTGTTGAGCTTGTTTCCTTATTCTTTTTTGTGAAATACCACGGTGTCTACTCTTTCGTAAAGACTCAACCAAAACAATGAGTTCACTGGCTACTACTTTCTTGCCGAATAAAGAGACTCGGAATTGTTATGCTGAGAACTCGGTGGTTGTAAGCGTAGGCCCCGGGTACAGTAGAGATGTCGCTTCACTCCATGACGCTGTAAGTAGCTATACTGCTACTATATGATCTGGTCCATCCTCACTGCGGTCAACCGAAAGTGGTTACAATTCGGTATATTAAGTTCCGCCATTTTAGGGCGCCAATTTTGGTATGTTCTGTGCATGATACACATTAGAGATTTTAACGGGAGCTGCGACACATGAAACGCTAACGGCGCATTGTGTTCAAGAAGTTTCTTATGTGATGGGTCACTTGGGAGCGGTAATTTATGAATGCGGGGAAACGTCAACATGGCTAAACAGGAGTTGACCGTGACCATATCACAGATGCGGGAATAAATAGATACTGAAGAAAGGAGAAAACTATCATGCCACGAGGAGATGGTACTGGACCACCGGGAGGTGGAAGAGCAGGCGGAGGCACGGGAGCAGGCCGTGGACAAGGCCAAAGTCAGTCACCAGGACGAGGTGGTCGCATGGGCGGTTCCGCCGCGGCTGGCCCAGCGGGCTTTTGCGTCTGTCCCCAGTGTGGGGAAAAACAGCCTCATCAACGAGGTGTGCCATGCTTTGAACAAAAGTGCCCGAAGTGTGCCGTAGCTATGATGAGGGAATAAACGGAACCTGAAGAAAGGAGGAATCCACTATGCCCCGAGGAGATGGCACAGGACCACAGGGAATGGGATCCATGACTGGACGAGCCGCCGGATACTGCGCCGGCTTCGGAATGCCGAGGAACATTAACGCCACTTTCGGACGTGCTCTTGGAGCAGGTTTCGGACGAGGCCCAGGTTTTCGAGGGTATGGATTAGGTTACGGTGGGCGGGGATACCGCTTCAGGTTTTTTGCGACCGGGTTACCAGCTTGGAGCAGAATCAGAGCTTACTCCAGACCTTATCAGGGAGCCGACCCGGAGTTCGAGAAACAGGTTCTAAAGAACCAGGTAGATGCTTTGGAATCTGAATTAGAATTTGTAAAGAATCGCCTGGCTGAATTCGATAGAAGCGCCGTCGATGACTAAATGTGAGGCCTCCGACTGACTCGAATGGAATCTGGACCTATCTCAGTCGGTGGCCTTTTGCTAAAGTTTCCTGAAATCCCTGGATTTAATCCCCCAAACGGCTTCATCAAAACAAGATTTTTGCGAATAAAGGCCTGGATTCTTTTTACGGTTTTACAGTTGTAATCAGCCTCCCATCCTGGTTTTTGACTATGCCTCGATCCAAAAAATTATGCATTATTTCTTCATATTTGTGCCGGTAATTGCTGTCGAAATAAAAATCTACGGTCTCTCGATACCAGTGAGTGGCTATTAGGTCGTCGAAAAATGAGGCTTCATCGGTTCCTCTCTTCATCATTAACGTATAGACTATAATCTTTTTCAGCAGATCGTTTCCGATCTTTGTCTTGTCTTCCAGGAACCCTTTCAAGCGTTTTCTGGCTTTTTCTATGGCTCTCGCCATGTTTGTGAACGGTTTTCCATGGCCAGGATAGACTACCTTGACCTCAAGTTTCTCAATCTTTTCCAGTGACTCCATCAGGGAAAAACAGGCTCGGCTTCCCTCCACTCTTACCGTCATTACAGCCATGTCATTTTCCCAAAGCGTGTCAGAGGATATGAGTACCTTTTCATTTCTGTTGTAGAGGACAATCCCGTCCGCCGAATGGCCGGGTGTGTAAATCACCTCAAATTTGTGAGGGCCTACGCAAATGACATCGCCATCGACCAGTCCTTTGGCGCAGTTGAAGAACGAAGCGTCCTGGTTGTAATACCTCCACCAGGTAGACCAATCGTCTTGAGCGTCTATGAAATATTTTCCGATCTTGTGGAGCGCTATATCGCAGGACGAAATATCCTGAATTATTTTGGCGCCTCCTATGTGATCGCAATGGCAGTGAGTGCTCACGATAAGTTTTGTTTTGGCGATGTCAACGCCTAGCCGCCTGATAACATCCGCTGTTGCCTGGAAATCAGCGATATAGGCAGTGTCAATTAGGACTGGCTGTTCCGACGTGTAAACGAAATGATTCGCATTCAAATAACCACGTTGAATGAAAAACAGATTTTCCATAATCTCAAGAGGTTTCATTCTAAGAATTGTTCCTCCTGCTTTCCAACTTCCTCCATAGGCGCTTTTCTGTATCCCACTAGCTTATCTACGAGGGGCAATCTGGGGCTTCTACCTGACAAAATATCCTCTACCGTTAAAATCTGGACAAGTTGATAAACTTGCCTGTTTATTGTAGTCACACCAGCGCTAGCAGCATCGGCTCGCATTTTTGGGGTAGGGTTGTTGAGAGTAACAAAAATTCCAAAACCCAAGGAGCTTGTTTCTTCCCGTTTGGCGACAGATATTAAGGCGCGAATATCGTCCGCTTTCAATTTTCCACCCTTCACTGAAACGACAGCAAATTTTGATGTCTTGCCATCCGGTTTAAATGGAACACGGGCATCAACGCCTCTGTCTGCGCCCTTTTTTTCGTTGGGTATGCCATCAATTTGAGATACAGCCCAGATCTCGAAAGCCTTCTTGTCTTGATCTGCCAGGAGCCGCGCCCCATCCATTGTAGTGGGAAGACCATCTATAGTGTAATCCAACCCGACTTCAAGACCTGAAAATGTTTTTTCAAGGCGTTGCTTACGAATCAGTTGGATGGCAAACGGGGAAATATCTATGCCGATCCAGTGGCGATCAAGCGACTGCGCTGCGGCAACTGTGGTTCCGCACCCAGCGAACGGATCGAGAATTAACTCCGAGGTTTTGCTACTTGAAAGAATAATTCGTTTAAGCAATCCAAGTGGTTTTTGTGTTGGATAACCGAGCTTTTCATCCTCACTGTCCAGCCATTTAACATCATGATCAAACGCTTCGTTCGAGCCTTGTAACAGGCCAGCCGTTCCGGGTTGATAAGCCCAAATATCCTGGTAGGGTATCCCCTTTCCCATTCGTTGTTTGTATGTTGGGCGACCACTAGACGAAAAGTCTATTTCGCCTATATCCGCCAGGACGTCTAGCATTTCATGCGTGGACATACGAGCGCCATGATCAAGGAGCAACTCTTTAAGAGAATCCGGAATAGCCCAATGTCGGCCTCTGGCCGTTGGATCATATCCACGCCAGGCGGCTCCGCTTTCGCCCGCCCTCACGCCGGACCCGGTGATCTCGTTGAGACGATATCGACCCCGTTTATCTTTATGAGTGAAGTTTTTATCTACATAGGAGTTAGTGTATGGCGTGCGTCCCGGTTTAAAATAGGCACCACTGGTAGATTTCGAATAGAACAGGATTGTGTCATGTATGGGACCATATTTCCTTGATAATTTGTTATGGCTGGCGCTCCTACGCCAGACGATCTCACTACGAAAGTTCAGAGGAGAAAAAATCGAGTCCATGATCATCTTTAAATAGTGACTCGCATTCGGATCACAATGCAAATAGATTGATCCCGTAGGTTTGAGTTTTTTGTGCATCTCTTGAAGCCGAATAGCCATGTTAACTATATAGGCGAACATCGGCGTACGTTCTAATGAGACATTCAATGCATTCAACAACCCAACCAGTTTCGGGTTAGGTATGTCTTGAAGTTCAGCCAGGGTTCGTTCCGCCGCTTCATCCCAAAACCAAGTATCCTTGAATGCAGTCCACTTCGCCTCGTCAGGGGAAAGACCATCGGCCCGATAAAGTACATTATAATCCAGGTCCGATTTGAAAGGAGGATCAAGATAAATGAGGTCTATGCTCTCGTCGGAAATATGTTGACGCATCACGTCCAGATTGTCGCCACAATATAGTTTGTTCTTCCATTCATCGCTTGTCGGCATAAATTTCTCTTATTACCTAAATGAACATATCTATCCGTTAATCCTGGTAAACATATGGGAGTTATCCGACAATTACTGTGTCCGGTATCAGTTACGTTAATTTTCTGAAGATTTCCGGGTGATTGCCGTCTGAGTTATTGTGAGCGAAATATTCAGGTTCTGAAGGTTTGCTCCTGTCAACTGGTTGAACCTGACTTCCGCTATCGAGCGATCAGGAGCTTGAGCGAGTACTGTCCACAAATTGTTTATATCCGCGGGCGTGAGGTTGTAAACGTAATTGCGGCCCATGGCCGAAGTCCAGTCAGGCATAGAGAGTGACCACACAACCCCCAAATCTTTTACATAAAGCTGCATGTTTGTAATGTCTACTAAACCCCTTGAGGTCACAGACGCAGCAACCTGTATGGTGGAAGGTTTTATATTGTTAAGCAGGAAGGCTGTATATTTTGGATAAAGAGTGAAGACCACTTCAGCGTCTCCCGAAGCGACGAAAGTAGTCGGGACGGGCGTACGCTCACCGTCAATTGATTCTACTGAGACTGCGTGAGACGCAAACTGCCGGCGGACGGGTTGTTCCATCAATCTCTGTAAATAATCCTGGTCCTGGGTTGTCGGTGAAGGCATGACCATGCCAGGGGAAGGGAAGGGTTGTCGATGACTTTGAGGGGGCAGGTTTTCCGGAGGACCGCCAGCTTTGACGAATGGCTTATCCCACAAGACCAGTTTCTCAAGGTTCAAAGGAATATTAATAAATCCTCCAATAGTCTGATACGACCCGTAAAGCTGATCGCGTCCGATTTCATATCTCATGATGACGGCGCCATTCCACGGCATTATGTCAACTCCACCTCTTAATCCGTAGGAGCTTTGACGGGTATCATAATTGTATGCGTTGATTTTGAATCGTAGGTCCGGGGTACGATCGAACAGGGATGTTGTATAGCCACCTTCGAAATCCATATTCGGGGGCCCCTTGACAAGCTCCCCGTCAACATAATTGGGGCCTCTGAACAGATTGCCGTAGTAATTGTAGCTAAGATCAAGAATATCCCCGTTGGACAATATCGCCGCCATCTCAGCGCCAACTCCGGCCGCTGACCACCAGTCCCCAAGGATTCGGGTCGAATCATAGAATGCGTTAAATCCTACCATGATCTTTGGGCCAATCAGTTTTCTGTAGCCACCCCCAAAAGACAGATCAACCCTATGTTGGGGAGCGCCGTCGGGGATTTGCCAGAAGTCCTGAAATTCAACGTGCGCCTGACCAAAAAAGGTGTCGGACCATTTTAGGCGCCACGGGACAAATAAATCGCCCACGAAACGGCCAAGGGAGTAATCCTTGCCAAAACTGTAGAGATAACCGGCCTGCAGGTTAGGAACGGCCGGCAGGACCCCATCAAGCATTCCATATGTAAACTGGGCTGTTTTGACCTGAGGGGAATCGTCCATGAAGGGCCCCGGTTCCATAAAAGGTCGGGATGGTTTGAGCAGTTCGGAAAGTTCCCGCCAGTTCTGCTGAATCCTGGACCACTGATTGTACGAGTTGTCATCCAATTGGGCATAGGCAATTTCATGGAAGACGCCAGGAATTATAGCAAGGCTAAAGATCATTACGATCAATAAAGTTGGCGAAATATTCGCCAGGCGTTGGTTCTGTGGGATGTTTGTCAATATCTTGCGCCAGGTTGAGTTTGAGTCTCCAAAGGGCTATTTTAATTTTTAGTAACATTAATCCTAATATAACTTTTATATTAGGATAGTTATGCGTCATATATAATAAATTATATTATATGTCAAACTTAACTATCAGCAAAGGTTTGATTGTTGTGGCTTTATTATTGCAGCAAAGGTTTGAGGGTTATGCGGTCGAGGCGGGTTTCCTGGCAGCGTCTCGACCGGGGAAGCGCGCCGTTGTAAGGTGTTTCTCAGGTAGAAAAAACCAGTAAAAAGAAAAGCCCTCAAGGCATTGCGCCTGAAAGGCTTCTTTTTCCAACGGATGTCTTCTCTCAGAATATCTCTGGAACGCCTTATTCGAATATTAATCGCGATATTTCTTGGTTAGTGTTCTTATATCCTTTTCCGTGAATTCAAGCCCGTGTTCTTCCATGAGTTCCCGTTCAACCTTGAGGAGTTCTTCAAGGCGGATGTCCGCGCCGAAAACGCCGATCATCTTGCTGTTTTTGTCTCTGAGCGGTCCTGAAACAGTGATGCAAAGGGCCCCTGTGATCTTCGATGTAAATGGCCCAAGCACGTGAATTTTGCCGTCCTTCACGGGCATGATGAACCATGATCTGTCGGAAAAGTCTTCGTTTTCCTTGAATTCCCCGAACTTTGACTTATCGGTGATATCGGTGATATTAGCGGTTATCTTGGCGCCTTCCATGTTAACTGAATAGCAATACTGAATAAACGGATATTTTTTCAGGAAACCATGCATGGCCTCTTCCATGGCTTTTGCATTCAGCGCCTTCATCTGAGCGGAATCAAGAAACCTGTCTACGATCTTGTAGGCCATTTCACGAGCAATAAGCTTCATACGATCCCAATCGGATATAAATAGTTCCGGCAGATGCTTCTTGACCAGGGCCATCATTTCTTTGTCGGACATGGACGTTACCCGGCCATTTTCATACTGTTGCATCACCACATCATAAATTCTGGATATGGCAGGATGAGTCTTGTCAACCCATTCCTCCTTTGGGATGCAGAGTTTCGTGTTGATCCAGTGAGCAATACCCGCCAGTCCGGATTTATCAGTTATATTAACCAGAGGAGGTCTTCCAAGTATGCTTGTGGTATCAAAAATGTTGTAAATTTCTTCATTTTTGAGTGCGCCATCGGCATGGACGCCGGCGCTGGTGGCGTTGAAAGATTTTCCCACGAGCGGATAGTTGTCCGGGACCTTGCTACCAAGTTCCAGTTCAAAATACTCGGCGATCTCGGTTATGACCCTTGGGTCCATACCATCCGCATGTCCCCTCAAAGACATGTAATCAATTACCAGAGCTTCCAGAGGCGTATTGCCTGTGCGTTCCCCTATGCCTAAAAGAGTTCCATTCACCACGGAACATCCGTAGAGCCACGCGGACACGGCGTTAACAAGTCCCTTATGGAAATCGTTGTGTCCATGCCATTCCAGGAGATCTTCCGGAACATTGGCGTCATCAATCATAGCTCGTATCAGCTTTGGAACACTCCGTGGGAGGGCGGCGCCCGGAAACGTTACTCCGTAACCCATCGTGTCGCATAGCCGGATCTTAATGTCGATTCCTGATTCTTCCCTAATCTCCATAATCTTTTGTGCGAAGGGGACACAGAATCCATATATGTCGGCCCGAGTAACGTCCTCGAAATGGCATCTGGGGGCAATTCCCTTTTCAATGGTTGTTCTAACCATGTCCAGGTATTTCTCAACCGCCTTGCGTCTATCCAGGCCCATTTTGAGGAATATATGATAGTCCGAAACCGAAGTCAGAATTCCAGTTTCAGTGAGTCCTACCGCTCTAACCTGAGACAGATCCTTTTTCTGGGCCCTTATCCAGCCAGTTATCTGGGGATATTGATAGCCCTTGCTCTTGCAAACCTCTACCGCCTCCCTGTCTTTCTTGGTATAAAGAAAGAATTCTGACTGCCGAATTATGCCCCTTGGCCCCGACAACCTATGCAGAAAGTCAAAAAGCCTGGATATCTGTTCGACCGAAAAGGGAGGTCTAGCCTGCTGACCATCTCTAAACGTGGTATCGGTCATAAGGAAGTTTCTGGCGGGATTTATGGGAATCATAGCAGAGTCAAAATCGACCTTGGGCACTTCTGTGTATGGGAAAATGTTTCTTAGGAGATTGGGCTGCTCGACCTCCCGAAGAAACCGTTCTTTATAGAATTTGTTATACTCATGATATAAAACACCTTTTTTGGGGTCCCATGTGGCCATGGTTGAACTCCTTGAATAAATTGGAAATTTCAAAAGGTCATCTGTTTGGGAGCTTGTCAGTCTTCCATGACTCGCAGTAGACTTTTACAAACGACGCCTTCTTATAATGTGGCCCTAGTGTTTGGCTTTTACAATGGCTAAGCCCAATTCTTTAAGCTGGTCGGGGTCCACAGGGGTGGGAGCCCCTGTAAGCGGGCAAGTAGCCCTTTGAGTCTTGGGAAAAGCTATTACATCTCGGATGGATTCTGATCCCGTCAGAATGGCGGTAAGCCTATCCATGCCAAAAGCTATCCCGCCATGCGGAGGGGCGCCGAATCTCAGAGCTTCAAGCAAAAAACCAAATTTCTGATTGGCCTGTTCGTCGTCTATACCGAGGGTCCTGAAAACGCGTTCCTGAATGTCGCTCCGGTAAATTCTCATGCTGCCACCACCAATTTCAGAGCCGTTCAGAACCAAATCATAAGCCCTGGAACGGACCGATCCCGGGTCTTTCTCAAGGAGATTCAGGTCCTCCTGCATAGGAGAAGTGAAAGGATGATGCATAGCCTTGAAACGCTTCTCGTCAGTATCGTATTCAAACATGGGGAATTCGGTTATCCACACGAATTTGAGCGCCCCCGTCGGCGCCAGACCAAGTTTCTCCGCGAGTTGATTGCGAAGATTACCGAGAACGTCGTTAACTATTTTTGAAGAATCCGCTCCGAACAAAACCACATTGCCAGGTTTAGCGGACACAAGACGGTTGATTTCAGATCGTTCCTCATCGGAGAGAAACTTGGCAATGGGGGATTGCCAATCGCCGCCCTCCTTGATTCTTGTGTATGCGACACCCTTGCCGCCGTAAATCGCAGCAAAGTCTCTCAGTTCGTCAAGCTCTTTTCTGGAGAGCTTTGCCCCATCTTCAATCTTGAGGGCCTTGACTATTCCCCCGCCATCAATCGCGTTTCTGAAAACTCCGAACTGAGTCAAGCCTAGCGCCGCAGTAATGTCGGTTAAATGGAGCTCGAACCTAACATCGGGCTTATCAAGCCCGTATCTTTCCATAGCCTCTCCGTAGGGAATCCTGGCAAAGGGAATCGAAAGCTCAACACCTAACAAATCTTCAACAAGCCCTTTGATCATTATTTCCATGACGGAAAAAAGATTTTCTTCCTCCATGAAAGACGTTTCGATGTCCAACTGTGTGAATTCGGGCTGTCGGTCGGCTCTGAGGTCTTCGTCCCTGAAGCATCGCACGATCTGGTAGTAACGCTCAAATCCCGCGACCATAAGAAGTTGTTTGAAAAGCTGGGGAGATTGAGGCAGAGCGTAAAAATTCCCGGGAGTAAGTCTGCTTGGAACCAGATAATCACGGGCGCCTTCGGGAGTGCTTGTAGTTAAACACGGAGTTTCTATTTCTACAAAATCCTGGCTGTTGAGGAAATTACGAATTTTGGAAAACAGGTGATGCCTAAAAAGAAGATTCTTTCGTGCCCCGTAGGTTTTTCTCAGATCCAGGTAGCGATATCTGTACCTGACGGAATCCGAAGGATTGGTTTCTTCATCCAAAGGAAAAGGCGGTGGGTCAGAAGAATTAAGGATTTTGAGTTCATCGACGAAGATTTCAATCCTGCCCGTAACGAGTTCCAGGTTAATCGATTCATCTGGACGTAATCGCACTTCCCCTTTAATCGCAATTACCCATTCCGGTCTTAAATGATGAGCCAGCGCATGGGTTTGATTGGCGAATTCAGGATTGAACACCAACTGGACCAGCCCTCGTCGGTCTCTCAAATCAATAAATATTACACCACCATGGTCTCGCCGCCTGAGAATCCATCCGATGAGAAGGACCCTTTTGCGGAGATCCGTTTCGTTTAATTCGTCGGAAAGATGAGATCGTTCCCATCCGTCCAATGTTTGTAGCTTCAAGATTTTTCTCCCCGAACAACTCGTTCTATGTCATCCAGTTCTACTAGAAACTGTTGCTTGGTTGACATGTCCCTCATCGTGGCCTTACCCTGGATCAGTTCATTATCACCTATCATTACAGCCCATTGAGCGCACAAACGATCCGCTAGTTTCATCTGGGCTTTCAGGCTCATGCCGGAATACCTGGTTTCTACTGAGAGCCCGTTTCTCCTTAGTCCACTGACAATCTCGAATCCGGGATTTAAAGCATCGGAACCAATAATTGCCACAAAAATGTCAGTTTTTCTGAGGAAATCAGGATGGTCATCCGGAAGGTTCATTGCAAGACGTTCGATGCCAAGACCAAAACCGACGCCGGATACATCTGGCCCTCCAAGTTCGCTGATCAGGGCATCATAGCGTCCTCCACCCCCAAGAGCCTTTGTGCGACCCATCGAGGAATGAACGAATTCGAAAGCGGTTCTGGTATAATAGTCGAGCCCTCTCACTAGTCGAGGCTCGAGTCGGAATGGTACACCAATTGAAGTCAGGGCCATCTTGACTTTTTCAAAATGATCCCTGCACGAAGAGTCTAGATACTCGGTTATCAGAGGCGCATCTTTACTTACTTCTGCGCATTGGAGTTCCTTGCAGTCGAGAATCCTCAAGGGATTGATCTCTATTCGCCTTTGACAGTCAGGGCAAAGGCTACTCAGAGAAGGCTGCAAATATTTTACAAGAGCTGAACGATATAGATGTCGGCAATTCTTGCAACCCACAGAGTTGATTTCCAGCAAAAAATCGCCAATGCCAATGTCCTCGAGAAGAGTGTGCGAGGCCAGGATCGTTTCAGCGTCCGTCAGCGGGGAATCAT
>DYRE01000286.1 GCA_020718965.1 Desulfomonile tiedjei | reverse complement strand
CTGAATCTAATGCGGCGGAAGCGGCCGTTGTGGAAGGGGTCGACACTTTGAGCGTATCGAGCCTGATTACCGCCGCAGGCTTCCTGATGGATCGGGTTTCAATTGAACCTGCCAGACCGAATCCCAATTCCCTGACTAAAAATACCATCGACTATCCCCTGGATTTTCGGGACATCAAAGGACAGGAATATGCCAAAAGGGCAGTTGAAGTAGCTGCCGCAGGAGGACACAATGTTCTTATGGTTGGTCCGCCAGGATCAGGGAAGACTATGCTATCCCAGAGGATTCCGACGATTCTTCCCGAACCGGTCTTTGAAGAAGCTTTGCAGACAACCCGGATCTACTCGGCGGCGGGGTTGCTGGGAAAAGACAAATCCATAATGACAAGGCGGCCTTTCAGGTCTCCACACCATACCGTTTCTGACGCAGGATTGATAGGTGGTGGAGCCATTCCGCGTCCCGGAGAAGTTTCATTGGCCCACAATGGCGTTCTCTTTCTCGATGAAATGCCCGAATTCAGAAAGAATGTCCTGGAAGTTCTTCGGCAGCCTATCGAAGACGGCGAGGTCACCATATCCAGAGCGCATCTGGCTATAACATTTCCAGCCAGGTTCATGCTCGTAGCCGCGATGAATCCTTGTCCCTGCGGTTACAGGGGAGACCAGAAACATGTATGTACATGCTCAAGACAGACTATCGAAAGATACTGGGCCAAAATCTCCGGGCCTCTTTTGGACCGTATTGACATCCACATAGAGGTTCCCTCGGTCGAATGGCGAGACTTGACAAGTAAAGAAAGTAGCGAACCGTCCGAAGAGATCCGGCAACGCGTAAATAACGCTCGCAGTATTCAGTTAAGCAGGTTGGAAAAATACGGAATTTTCTCTAATTCCCAGATGAAGTCGTCATTGATTAGAAAGTTTTGCGTTCTGGATAAAACATCCCTCGATTTTCTGGAAAAGGTCGTGGAACGTTTAGGTATGTCGGCCAGGGCTTATCACAGGGTTCTAAAGATAGCCCGAACTATCGCCGATCTTTCAGTCAGCCAGGACATTCGACCCGAACATGTTTCTGAAGCGGTTCAATATAGATCGATCGATAGGCGTTGCGACTAGTAGCATTGCGCCACTCGAAGTAAACGCCTCCGTCATGCAGTTGTTTGCAATGTTACCTTTTCAAAAGGGAATCCAGCAAATTCTGATTGATTTCTTTTTTGTCTTTTATGAAATCAGCGAAGATCTGGTTAAGTGACGACCCATCCGGGACAACAGTCTTGCCCTTGGCTCCCAGAGTTGTATAACCGTCGCCTCCCGCAAGTAAAAAATCAGTGAGCGCCACAGAGTAATATTCCTCGGGTCTGAAAGGTTTTGAACCCACTTCTTTGATCTGAATCTCTCCACTGGACACTTCATATTTAAAACCGTATGTCTGGAGCTTACCCCCGCTCCTGTCTGGAAGCTCCAGGCTGCGGCGCAAGACTGTCTGAATAGCGTCTCCCCGCAAAGCCACTTTTACCACGAGGTTCTGGAATGGGAGGACGCCATAAATATCAGCATTCGTTATCGGCCCAATTCTCAAACCATCCCTGATTGCGCCGCCATTTATTATGCCTGCCTCCGCATTCACCGCTTTCGCCATCACATAGGCGACCAGGGTTCCCAAGGGATTGGGCCTGGAAGACCTCACCGCGCTGAGACTGCCGTCGAGGCCGATGGCTGATGAACCTACAATCTTACTGAAAAATGGCGCCATCGTGCTGCTGTACTTTTGTAGAATTGATCTGATTCGAGGATTTTCCTCAACGGTCCCATCCAGTTTTATCAACTCTCCTTTGTAATTTTCTATGTGACCATCCTTAACATCCAGATCAAGTCTCCCAACATACTGGGAATATGCCCCAGCCTGGCATACGAGAGTATTGCCCAGTTTAACCGGTTCAAATAGGGCCGTGTGGGAATGACCGCCGATGATTACGTCGATACCCGGACATAGAAGACCAAGTTTTTTGTCTTTCTCAACTCCCAAATGGCTCAGCGCTATTATGAATTTATTCTTGCCGTGATTTTCAACAATTTGACGAGTTATATTGACCGGGTCGTCAAAAGCAAGTCCATTGACGTTCCTTGGATGTGTAAGTTCCGGCGTATTTTCCGTTGTAAGGCCCAAAATCAGTATTCCACACTTTTTGTCCGGCAGTTTTTCCACAACATAGGGTTTGAAAACAGTTTTTCCATCAGCGTACCGGATGTTCGCGCTCAACAACGGAAATTTCATGGCTGGCCTAAGTCTTTTCATCAAATTAGGTAGGCCATAGTCGAATTCATGATTGCCTACGGACATGGCGGAAAATCTCATGGCATTCATTAGCCTCACTCCGAGTTTTCCCTTGAAAACGGCTGAATAGGCTGTTCCGCTAAACATGTCCCCCGCCAGCAATGTTATCGTCGTCCTTCCTTCAAGTTCACAGGTTTTTCTGATTCCCTCAATAACTGTGGCTGCTTTGGCAAATCCGCCAGTTGACAAGCCGCTACTGTCTTTTTCCGAACTATAGCGCCCATGCGTGTCATTCATATAGATTATCGTCAACTTAAAAGAACAGGGAAACTCTTTTGCCAAGGATAATGTTGTACTGAAAATAAGAACCAGAGAGACAACAACAAGTGTGGTCAGGCTTCTGAAGGTTTGTCGTGTAAAATTGAGAATCATACTTCCCCTACAAATCTGGCGTGCTGAAGTGTATTAGTTGGATCCGGCTTCCGAGACAAATTAAATCCATGCTGGGACTGGAAAATAAGGAAGACTAATGGTCGGGGTGGCCGGATTCGAACCGGCGGCCTCGTGCTCCCAAGGCACGCGCGCTAACCAGGCTGCGCTACACCCCGAACATGCTGTTTATAAAACTTTAGCTGAAAAATGGCAAGCCCCAAGGCCAGAACTGCTTGCCTAGCCAAAGCGGCGGCGTCCCCTGGCAAATGGTTTGTGTAAGACTCTCAATTAAAAACCGGGCCTGGAACAAGGTTTGGAGCTTTATACCACAGCTTACAGGACCATTCTGAAGGAGGTTGGAACTCAAGCCGTAGCGCAGAATCAACCATACAAAATAGAAGCGGAGGTCATAACTACAACGGGAAAACACATCTGGACCGAAGTCAGGGGTTTGATGCGAGTTGAGGATGGGGGTGTTCAACAAATCGTCGGCACATTTCGGAAATGGCTTAATCCCCAACTGTTCCGCCGGTTCAAACCTCTCATATCACCCGCACAAAAAACCGGTC
>DYRE01000285.1 GCA_020718965.1 Desulfomonile tiedjei | reverse complement strand
GACAGTATCACGTAAACAAAAAGACATTGTAAGATTATTTGAGAAACAGTCTAACGTTTAAATTTTTAAGGGGTTGGGAGTGAAATCAAATCATTCTCTACTAAAAACAACCTCCCAATTGAGACGCTTGACTGGGAGCGGCTCGGGGTCAAGGGAACGCAGGAATCCTTCCAGCTATTTTGAACGTTTTTCCATCACGATAACTTTCCGGGTTAGAAAACTTGTCACCATGTTCACTCAAGATGTGTCTCCAAATAAAACCGGAACGCGGTTTATCCGATAACTATCAGTAATGATTTCCATATTACCACAGTCTTAATACTTTCTTGTCTTTCCTCATTTCAGCTCTGACTTTTTCAATGTGACGAAGCGCTGCAAATTCTCGTTCCACTGTTCTAGGGTCTTCTCCCACCTGCTCGACTAGACCGGCAAATTCGACGCCCCCAGTTTCCCGAAGAACCTCCAGAATTTTTGTCTGGATGTCATTGAGTTGAAGTGTGCCGTTGGCCTTTTCTGACATGGATTTTGCAGTATAAACCGCCCACGGATCACAGGTTCGTGTCGGGGAAAGAGCGTCCATGTAGCAGTCGTCACAGATTGTCTGATCATGATAATCGTGTTCTTCTCCTTCACGGATGCCCTGCCCACATTTGTCGCATTTCATAGCCGACTCCTCATCTGAAATTGTACTAGTTTGTCTTAACAAAAATTACTCAAACTGTACACTTTTTTATTTGAATTGTCCTGCCGCAAACTTTTCCCACTTTGTCATATCTTTTCTCGCGATGGCATTCCTTATTTTCTCTCTGAACTGGTAGTCGTTCATTTCTGAACGGGCGATTCCAAGGATGAGGCAGGACTCCGAAAGGGCCCAGCGTAGGTAAAGATCGTAAAGGGCGGGCGTGAGTTTTCTTGTGGTTAAGTCGTTGTGGACGAAACTCCCGGTCAAGTTAAAAGTGTATCAATTGATCTACTGTGTTGGAGGACAGGCTTTAGATCGATGCAGTGTTTCTTGAGTTTCTTATACAGCAATGTGCGATGAATTCCGAGTAAACGTGCCGCGGCGGCCTTGTTGTTCTTGGTGGAGGCCAGAACTGAAATAATAGCCTCTTTCTCTGCCATTCTTTGAACATCTTTGAGAGAAATCCGACTGGAAAAAATTGACTTTTTTTTTGTGGAACGAATTTGCACGGGTAAGTCTTCAGGACGAATGACGTCACCTTCAAGAGACGAAACGGTTCTTTCCAGAACATTGCAGAGTTCCCGACAGTTTCCATGCCAATGGTAAGACGAAAGAATAGCCTCTGTTTCCTGGTCAATTCTAATCGACGGTATGGAATAGTCTCTGGCGAGTTGTTCCAATGTATGCTCGCAGAGAGGCATAATGTCTTCGGGACGTTCTCTGAGGGGTTTAATATTCAGGAACATGACGTTGAGTCGGTAGAAAAGGTCCTTCCGAAACCGCCCATCCATCATCATCGCTTCGAGATTCTGGTTGCTGGCCGCAATTACCCTGAAATCGACTCGAATTAACGATGTTCCTCCGACTCTTTCCACCTCTTTTTCTTCCAGCACCCTCAAGAGCTTTGGCTGCATTTCCAAGGGTAGGTCTCCAATCTCGTCCAGAAACAGAGTTCCCCTGTTGGCGAGTTCGAATTTGCCTGGCTTGCCCTTGTAAGTAGCGCCGGTGAAAGCGCCTCGTTCATAACCAAACAGTTCGGATTCCATTAATTCACGTGGAATGGCCGCACAGTTGATTCTGACAAACGGATTGAGTCTTCTGGGGCTCGCGTTATGAATAGCCTGAGCGAATAATTCCTTACCTGTGCCGGACTCTCCGGTTATTAAAACAGGCAAGTTGGTGGCCGCAGCCTTGATGGCTTCTTTTTTAAGGGAACTTATCGTTTTGCTTTTTCCTGCAATGCTGTCCATTGTGTATCGAGTGGATCGCAGCGAAATCAACTCCCGCTCGTACAATTCGACTTTTGATTCCAGCAGCGACAATTTTCTTGCAAGCTTACCAACGTCCCTAATGTCTTTGAACATAACCTGACCAAAAACGGCTATTACTTTCCCGTCTTTTTTAATAGGGATTCGCTGAACCACCATGTTCTGTCCCTTAATGGAATGACTTTGGTTGATCTCAGCCTTTCCGGTTTTAGCCACTATATGCATCCTTGTGTTTTCTATGACGCGCGTGCAGTGTTTTCCAATCTGTTGTTTCGGGTCAACTCCCAGGTATTGACCATAAGGTGTATTAAAATGGGTCACATAGCCTTCAGGGTCTGTGATCATGATTCCGTTGTAAATGTTGTCCAGGATCAATTCCAAAATCTCTGTTTTAAATTTCAGGGAGTCAAGATCTTCATTATGATTTTGAGTTCCTGGATAAGTTTGCAAGTCATCAGTCATGAGAGTCCCTTTACGTATCAAAAAAAAGACATGTAGGTTTTATGATACATAATATCCGAGAATTTTACCAGCCTGAAAAGTCGAATTTCAACGAGAGAAGCCCGGAAAAATCACGGATGTGTTCGGCCAAATCAGGCTAACGGCTCACCGTTATGAGAGAACCTAATGTGAACTCAATGATGGCTTGGGATTTGCATTCCTTATGGGTGACACAGCCCATAAGAGACGGAGGTTCCCAGACAACGATGGATATCAACGAACCGAAAATCCTGAGGGAAGAAGTCCTTGTACTTGTGGACGGCGACTTTAACCCCGGCAATGTCTGTATAGTTACCGGCGCCGCAGGAGGTATCGGAAGGGCTACCGCCGTGGCTGCCGCTGCAAATAACCTGATGACGGTTGGCCTGGATATTGATGAGAAGGAAGGAAAAAAGACTGAACAGATGGCCCATGATATGGGTGGCAAAATGGTGTTTATACGCACTGACCTGACTCGCGACGCAGACATTGAGTCTGCCGTAATAGAAGCGGCAAAGCTGGGACAAATCAAATACGTGGCAAACATAGCGGGAATCCAGCACATCGACCCTGTGGACAGGTTCCCAATGGAAAAATATGATCTGATGAGTAATATCATGTTGAGAGCGCCCTTTTATCTTTCACAGCTTACTATTCCGTATATGAGAAAGAGCGATTCAGGATGCGGGGCAGTAGGCAACATGTCATCCGCTCATGGGCATTTGTGTACCAAGAACAAGCCAGTGTACAACATAACCAAATTCGGTCTAAGGGCATTGTCTCAGTCGATTTCGGCTGAAGGTGAGGGGAAGATAAGGTCTTTTACCGTCAGCACAGGATTTGTGAAAACCGGTTTA
>DYRE01000284.1 GCA_020718965.1 Desulfomonile tiedjei | reverse complement strand
TCACCACAGGAACCGAAAATTACCCAGAATGCACCAAGAAATACACGGGAAATCCCGCAGCTCATGCCGCGTTCTATAAAGTAGCAATCCAAGCAGAAGCCAAGATCGAAAAAACAATGAGAGGATGGAAGAATTGCATCAAGCCATACCTCCCGCTCCTATCCACCAAACTGAACGTCCAGTTTGACTGGAAGCCGATAAAAGACGTGAAATTGGGGTTCGTCAGCAAAGATGTCGCAGTCATTCCAGATGCTGCTTATCTGGAATCGAAGTGGGAGGGCCTGAAGAATATCAAGCTACACCATATCTGCATCATCGGAGACAATGAAGAATACTTTGAGGGGATCAGGAAGGCACTGAAAAAAGAGACCACTGCCACTGAATTCACATTTCTACCCAAGCAGTACCTTGACTACTTTGACGGCTTCCACGCAAAAGGAGACGTGTAAAAAATACTTATGATCACACCACTTGAATTCCAAACCGTAAAGGCCCGTGAATTGCGGGAAGAAATATCCAAGGCAATCAACTTCAACGAGGAGCGGATTATCCCATTTACCTCACCAACAGGATCTGGGAAGACACTGATTACAAAGCTGGCCATTGAACCCATCCTGCCTGACGCCACATGGATATGGCTATCCTACCAACCAGCGCTAAATAGAGGCTCGATGGAAAAGCTGAACGCATATGGTATTCCCTGGGCCAACCTAGAGGAGATTTCAGCAGAATCCGGAATTTCCCACTTGGAGCGGGGGAAGATATACTTCTTCAATTTCCAAAAGGAAGGAGCAAAGAAACTGCTTTCAAAAGATTCTGACACAACAACATCTATTTCCACCTTGCTGAATCAAGCAAAACGTAGTGGAATTCCAATAGTAGCGCTCATTGATGAAGCTCATATCGGTAGCGCCAATGGAAACCAATCGGCCCAAGCCAAAACCAGCATGCACAATTGGATAGCGAATGAGGAATACCCAATAACTGCGTATGTAGGGATTAGTGCCACTTTGCACAGTTTCGATGAAATGGTAAAGGGGTTGGAGAAGACCAGATCGCCCCGGATTGACATCCCCTACGACCTTCCAAAGGAAGAAGGCTTGCTCAAAGACGAGCTAATCGTCGATTACCTTGAGGGTGCAGTTGATCCAAAGGATGTACCAATTACTGTATGTCGTGAGGGGCTAGTTACATTCAAAGAACAAGTAGCTGCATGGGCGGAAGAAGACGAATCTGTCTACCCATTACTTGTAATCCAGACCACCGACAAATTCGATGAGGATAACGTCGACTTCCTGAATCAATTTCTACAGGTTTATGCAGAAGTCATGGGCGAGCCATTAGACCGAAATGCCGTGCGACATTGTTTCAGTGGGGGCTGCACCTGGGGAATTGAAGAGATTGCCCCAGAACGGATCGAAGGCAGCAAGCAGGTCCGCGTCGTGTTCTTTAAGGCAGCATTGAACACCGGCTGGGATTGCCCGAGAGCAGAAATGCTCATCTCTTTCCGGCCTGCCCGAGAAAAGACCAGTATTGTACAGTTGGTAGGACGTATGCTGAGAAACCCAATGGGAACGCAAGTGGAAAATCCCAAGCGGGACAATGTAAACAACGCATATCTCTTCCTGCAACAGTTTGACAGGGACATAATCCAAGAGATCAAAGACTCCTACAACGACAAAATCCGAGGGGGTGTAAAAACCAAAAAAGAGAGAATTACGCTAGCTTGGAATCCAAGATTCCTTCCAATAAAACAGGATATAAAAGAATTTACGGGTCAGTTGCTAACGGCCAAAAGAATTTGGAAGGGAAAGAATCGCTGTAGCCGAGTAATACAGTTCATGTTCAGCATCCTAGATTCAAAAATTCAACCGGAATCAGAAAGACAACGTTGTGCGGAGCTATTGGCCAAATGGCTTGAGGATTTGAAGGCGGCGTTTTTGCTGGAATGCAAAAAGGAACATGCTTTTCTGCAGGAGCGAGTAGCTACGGTGCAGGTCACAAGAGAAGGCGAAGGCTTGTCCCAATCAAGAGTCATCAAAGTGGATCAGCGGGACAGCCGCCGCCGCTACCGAGATCTAATCGAAGACAC
The DNA here is from genome assembly GCA_020718965.1 of Desulfomonile tiedjei. Lineage (GTDB taxonomy): Bacteria > Desulfobacterota > Desulfomonilia > Desulfomonilales > Desulfomonilaceae > CAJBEZ01. The sequence goes on along the minus strand of DYRE01000284.1, from coordinate 1,198 downwards.
CAAAACAGGCACCGAAGGAATATCAGATTCCATCTTAAAAGACGTCAACGAAATGCTCAAAGAACAAGCAGGGAACAAAGATGACTACCCATTGCTACGGTTGCACGACTCTGGCAAGTTAGTGGGGTGCCTCAAAAACGCAACATTGGCCACAGAAAAAGAACTGCTGCAAGTATTGACAGAGATTGATGCCATCCTTTTAGGGGGAAAAAGAGGCAGCCGAGACATAGGTAAAGCAAGGAGGAACCTCCGTAGGCAAGCAGAAGCTCTAAAAGATTTAGATACACTAACCGATTACCAAGCTTGGGATGTGCCAGAAATCCAGACAACCAGACAAGAGGGCAATGAATTCCTTCGCGTGCATAAAGCACTCCACATCACGAATGATGGGAAGATACCAGCGGGCTCCAACCCGGAAAACACTATGATTAGGGAGATGGAGAGTGACAGCACCGTAATTTTTTACATCCGAAATCCTCAAGGCAAACAAGGCCTTGGAATTCGGTATAAATTTGAAGGGAAAACCGCACCTACATATCCTGATTTTATAGTGGTGCGGGGAGAGATAGACAAACCTGAAGCCTGGCGGGTAACAATTATTGAAACCAAAGGTGGTGAAGATAGAAAAAGAGACGCGTCCAAATACATTGGGCTGGGAGAATACGCCAAACTAGACGAGATGCATGAGCTAGGAACACGCTGTCTGTGGATCGAAGTAACCAAAGCGGGAAGATCCAGCTCCGACCCAACCAGACACCCCTACGACAAGAGGGAAGCGGAACTCTTTTCTTAACAAGGGCACAAAATGGAAACAACTGAAGAAAAGGAAGCCGGAGAAGAAATGGCGGCACACATCCTGGAACAATTTGGATGGGAAAGATCCAGCGGTAAAGACCAAAACTTCCCATGCGAAAATAAGAACCATCCAGAATACGCTACTACCAAAGAACACCCATGCGACTGTTCGTACCACTATATTGATCCCGTATCAGGGCAGCCTAAAACCTTCATAACAAACACCAAAGGGACAAATAGCAAGTCGTTACGTGACAAAAGCTACTTACTACCTTACATAAGAAAGTTGTTCAGGCCAAGGTCCCCCCACACACGTGGGGATGAACCGCGTTTTCCATCCACGGTTAGCCCAAGTTTCTTATTTTCCTGATTTGTGAAGTTTCTAAAAACCATAACTGTTTGA
>DYRE01000283.1 GCA_020718965.1 Desulfomonile tiedjei | reverse complement strand
TTTTCCAATGTCATGCAAAATTGCTCCAGATATCGCTATGGCTCTATTGAGCTTGGGTTCCGTTTCCAGGATGACCAATACCTTGAGCACGCCAGACCAGGTGTGCTCTATCAAGCCGCCTCTGTACGCGTGGTGAATCATTTTTGCCGCCGGAGCCATCTTGAATTGATCGCACACCCTTTCCAGGATTTCCAATACAAAATTGGACAGTTCCGCAGGTTTAACAGTTTCGGCCAACTGGACCATTTTGTCGAAGACTTCATCCACATCACATTCCGTGATTCTTATAATCGTAGAGATATCTGGAACCTCAGATTCTTCAGCTTTCCTGATCTTGTCTACAATCAGTTGGCTTCGATCCCGAAATATCTCGATGCGCCCCTCAACTTTAACAATATCTCCAAGATCAAAACCCTCTCCCCATTTCTGAAGAGCCTCCGGCCACATTTTTGCTGAGATCTCACCACTCGAGTCTCCCAGTTTCAAGTCGAGATAGATTTGGCCCCCCTTTGTCTTTCTAAGGGTTTTGGATCGCATTTCAAAAAATCGGAGAATTTGTTCTCCGTCCCTTAAATCTTTTATCAAAATAGTTGAGGCCATAAGATCACCAATTTGTTAAGTCAGTTTGTCCGGGATTTTGCTTGTGTCTTGGGATTATTTGATCAGGCTAATTGCCGGGTACGAGTTAAAATCGAACACTTCTTGCCGGCAGGGGCGTTCAGTGGCGAGTTGACCTTGTTTTTAGAGCGCTGCTTATTGGAGATGCTTCCCTCTTTCGTAAGGCGTCCAATGACTTTTCCATGAAATCGGGAATGTCTATAGTTTTCCCACCGTGGAGAATAGCGTAAATTTCTCCCAGAATTACAGGATGGAAACCTCTTTGGGCAGCAATTCTCTTAGCAAAACGAGATGCTTCAAAGCCTTCAACAGCAACCATCTTCTTCCTGTATTGCTCCAGCAATGTTCTGGCCGACCGGCCCTTGCCGTGCTTATCCTCCATTTGAACCAGATCTCGGCCGAAACGCGCCGATCTTCCTCCCCTACATGTCGCAAGTAGATCAGCCATCCACACTTGGCTCTCAGCGTCAAAAGTTTCGGGTGAAGCTCCGAGGAGCGAACCAAAATCTCTGATTTCCGCTGTTACCAGCGTTGCGTAAGTAGCGAGGAAATTCTCCGGAGCCATCTTAGAACCTTCAAGAATACCATATCCAATAGCGTAAACATTTTTCATGGCTGAAGCCAGGCTGGTTCCTGTAACGTCACCTGAATAGACAACACGAAAGAGGGGGGTTTCTACAAGTGGTCTCAAACGATCGAAAGTCTCATAATGATCACAGGCTATCTGTGTAACACCCGCTCCACCGTACGCAATCTCATGAGCCAAATTCGCGCCTGAGAGGGTGGAAATACGCATTCTTTTTCCTAAACGCTCCAGTTCTTCACGTGTAGTTTGGCATGGAAGTAATCCAGTTTCCGGAATAAAACCCTTTGTGGCGATTACAAGGTCACTGCCCTCTGGAGCCATTTCAATAACCCTGGTAATAGTTGAGTAAAAATACTTGCTGGGGGTTACAATCAGAATGAGAGAAGTATCGCCGAGCGCTGCCATAAGATCTGATTCAGGTCTTACTGATCTAGGAATCGTAAGATCCTTGAAAATCCATGGATGTTTCCCTTCAACGGTAAGCTTCTCCAGGATTTCCTCGCGGGAATCGTATAGTATAAGCGCGTGTTCCGAGAGATCCGGTTTTCTTAAAAGATTTCCTCCTATGTGTAACGCTAAAGTATAACCCCAAGCCCCGGCGTTGACCACTGTCATAGTATTACGACCCCTGAGAGGGTAGATACGCCGGTCAGCGTGGTAAGCGTAAAAGTTCAGTATTGATTGGTTTCTTGGATAATAATTTCGTGCCCATACAGACCATGAAATCGCTCTACGGCCCGACAAATCTCGTAAACCTGTGCGTAAAGCCCTGTCCAGGTCGGAGGTAATTAGAGGATGAAAGGGAGGCGATTTCCTGTAACGGGATTTGAAGAAAGCGGAGGTATTATCAATTTCATCCAGGACTTTGCCCCGCAATGTCTTTCTGTCGACTCGATCCAGGCCCTGCATAGATTTGGCTACCAACTGTGAAGGATGAATGACTTTGTTGCGGGCAATTTCTTCAATGGCTCGATGGGATATTCGCTGGAGCGTCAGTAAATTATCATCATTGAGTTCGAAAGGTTCCCCGACCGTTGCCACTACATCCCCAAAAATTCCGTCAATTCGCTTTATGGCTTTTTCCGGAGAAGCAAGGCCCAACACAAACGGGAAAAGCATGGATCTTCTCTTGGGAAACATAGATAGAACCGGAAAAAACCAGGGCGAGGTCAGATAGCTGTCCTCAGGTATTATCGAGTAGGATATGGAAACGGGAATGACCAACGCTTTTCCTGTTGCTTTGATGCCCGCAAGAAGACCGTGGGGAACATACGGTTCTCTCAAAACACCATCTCTGGATCGAACAGTATAGCGGCTTGTCCTGGCATAAAGGGCCTGAACCTCTCCCTGTTCCGCTAACGCTGCGCAAAACCATGCGTAAGACCGGTGTTGAACTGGAGACAATATCTTCGGCACTTTAAGAGTCCTGAAAGCCTTCAACCAGTTTGAAACCCAGCCTTGCGTCACATCTCCCGATACATGGGTAATTGGAAGAGGCAATCCCAACCGGTCCAGCAAGTCTGATGTCAGCGCATAGTCAAAGTAGGACGAGTGATTTACAAAGAAGAAAAGGGGCCCACAGAAATTATGAATCTTTTCAGTAACATGGGCAGGCGGTGCTAGAGAAATATTGTTGAAAAGGTGGCTCGTCAGGAATTTGAGCATAGCCGACGTATTATGGAAATCGTTTTCGTCAAAGGAAACAGAAAGCTCATCAAGCGCCTTTTGGAGTTCATAGTGATCACCCTTAGGCTCATGCTTTTGAGCGAGCTGTAGCGCTCTACCCCTTACTAGGTCGATGTCCACTACTGGCGGTCGCGTTCCGGAGAGGCTCTTCTGAAGTTTCCTGAACCCTTCATGTTTTCCAAAAATCTTTACGAATCTGTTCAGTCGCATGAGATAAGACCTTACACAAAGGGTTCATACGGATGCCGTTGATCTGTTAGTTCACAATTCCCGTAGCTGGTCTGTCTGAGTCACGAGCTGGTCCTCTTGGACCTGGTTTTTGAGTTGGACCAGGTGGTGGCGGAATGGCGCCTGAAGGAGTTGCAGGAGGAGACGCCTGATTTAAACCAGATGGCTGGCTTTGTTGTGGTTGCTGA
>DYRE01000014.1 GCA_020718965.1 Desulfomonile tiedjei | reverse complement strand
CAGGAGTAGGATAATGCCTGTGAACTCCACTTATCCCCTGGAAAGTCTGATGGCCGCGCTTAAAGATTACCCCCTACCAAAACGTGATCGTATCACGATAGAGTATGTCCTTATACGAGGGTTGAATGATTCGGACGCTGAAGCAAAAAGGCTTGTAAAACTTCTGAATCCCATCCGCGCCAAGGTAAATCTCATTCCTTTCAATGATGAAATGTCCACTGAATTTAAAACCCCTACTCCAGAAAGGACCGCCGCCTTTCAGGACATCCTGATGTCAAAATCATTGATGACCATAGTAAGAAAATCACGCGGTCGGGACATTCTTGCGGCATGTGGTCAACTGGCTTCAGATCAAAGGAGAGATTGTTGAATGAACATGTTGAGCGCCTGATCGCAGCTCTTTCAGACCCTTCAATCTACCCTCATCGTCCTGATTCGGTTCGGGTTGTTCAGACTCATATCTCAATAGTTTTTCTCGCCGGTAGGCTAGTCTACAAGCTGAAGAAACCCATTTCGCTAGGTTTTCTGGATTTTACCACCATCGAGAAAAGAAAATTTTTCTGCCGGCAGGAGGTTGAACTTAATTCACGTTTTTCCAGGGGCATATACCTGGGAGTCGTTACTGTCAATGAATCGCCAGAGTGCGGAATAAACCTGAAAGGGCTGGGCCCGGAAATTGAATATGCTGTTTTGATGCGATTCGTGCCTGACGACAAAATACTTAAAAATGCCCTCGCCAAAAATATTGTGGACCACACAATAATTGACAAGGTGGCGGATAGTATCCTGGAGTATCATTCCAAATCTTCGCGTGGTCCTCAGATTTCAATATTTGGAGCCCCAGAAGTAATCATGCAGAATGTTTTGGAAAACTTCATTCAGTCAGAGGGCTTCATCGGTAGAACGATTTCACTCGAAACCTTTGAAATCATTAAAACAGAGTCGTTGGACTACCTGAAACGTAATCGCGCATTCCTGGAGGAACGCGTCAAACAGGGCTACATACGAGATTGTCACGGTGATCTTCATTTGGACCATGTGGTTCTCTTTGATCCGATAATGTTGATAGACTGTATTGAGTTTAATGACAGGTTCAGGTATTCGGATTGTCTTTCGGATCTTGCATTCCTGCTTATGGATTTGGATTTTTCGGGGTACCCCGGTTTTTCGGACCGGGTGCTTGCCAGATACATGAAGGACTCTCCCGAAAATAAATCATACGACCTACTAAGATTTTATAAATCATATCGAGCCTATGTTCGTGGCAAGGTTCAGAGCTTCACTTTGGATGAACCGGAAATCGACGAAAGAACCAGGCTCAAATCGGCTGTTATCGCTAAGGATTATTTTAACCTTTCGAAGGCCTATGTTACTCCCCTCCCCAAACCCGCGCTTGTGATAACATGTGGAATGATGGGATCTGGGAAGAGTTTTCTGTCTTCGAGGCTTGGAACAAGGCTCGGGATAGATACCATCAGGTCCGATGTGGTAAGAAAAGAATCACTGGGTTTAGAGCGCACTGAACATAGACTTGACAATTATGGGACTGGAATCTATACGCGAGAATCGTCCGACAGGACATATGGAATCATGTTCGACAAAGCTAGGACCAGAATCAAGGAAGGCCATCATGTCATACTGGACGCTTCCTTTGCGCAAAAAAGGCTCCGGCTGGAAGTATCTAATTTGGCCAAGAGCCTTAAAGCACGTTTTATATTGATTCATTGCGAAGCTCCAGATGATGTCATTAGAAATCGGTTGGTGGCAAGGATGAAAGATGTCAAGGAACCTTCGGACGGCAGATGGGAACTCTACCACAAACAAAAAGCCGACTTTGAAAACGTAAACAAGGTAGAGGAACGTGGCTATGTTTGCTACTCTCCGGATATCGACATTAACGAATTTTTGACTTCAATAGCAAGAGAGATAGCCTTTGGTTTTCCAAATTCAGCCTGCCAGGAATTCGATGTATAGTGTCGATTCCCTGTCACTCATGTATTGATATGCTGCATAATCATTTTAAATTACTGGGGTCTTTAAGAATCTCCCACGTTTCCTGTCGCGCTTCATTGGTAATCCTGGTTTTACTGGTAATCGGCGTCGGTTCATGCGTACCGCAAAAAACCGAGACATCGGGAAAACTTCAAAAAACTGTAGAACTACATTATCAACTTGGAATCAATTATCTAAATGAAGGAAAAACGCCCCAAGCTCTCAAGGAACTTCTGGCGGCGCAGACTCTCGCCCCTGGGAACGCTGATGTCGAACATGCGCTAGGATTGGCGTATCAGCGCAAGGGGATGTATAATGAAGCCATAGAACAATATAAAAAAGCCCTCGCAAAAGATCCTAAGCTCACAGAAGCCAAAAACAACCTTGGAACAGCATACCTGGCTAAAGGCCAGCCTGACGAGGCCATTCCCAAATTCGAGGAATGTCTGGGAGACCCAAACTATTCTACTCCAGAAAAAGCCGCTTACAATCTGGGTGTGGCGTACAATCAGAAAAAGGACACGGACAAGGCCATTCTCAATTACGAGAGAGCAACGCTACTAAAAAAAGACAATATCAACGCCCTGTTCAATCTGGGATTTTGTTATGAAGAGAAAAAGGACCTGTCCAAGGCTCTGGAGAATTATAAAAAAGCGGTCGCAATAGATCCTTCGTTCAAGGAAGCCCTTTATAGAATGGGTTTGATCTATCAGGAACGAAAGGAGTTTTCGCAGGCTTTGGACATGTTCAAAAAGGTTGTGGAAACTGATCCAGAGTATATGGCGGCGCATTTGAAACTGGCTGATCTGATGCTGATTGAAGGCTCTAAAACCGAAGGGATCAAAAAACTTGAGTTCGTAATCAAAAGTGATCCGGATGGACAAATCGGCCAGGAAGCGAAACGCCTTCTCGAACAAACAGGGAACACAAAGACGGGCGGCAAGTGACAATCAGGCCAGCTAACTATTATAAATAGTCATAATCCGATATTACCGCGTGGACAAAAATTTATAAACCAAGGAGTGGAACATGCCCAGGATTAGCAGAGCATTAATAAGCGTTACAGACAAAAACGGGGTTGGGGAATTTGCAAGAGAGTTACAGGAATTCGGAGTAGAGATCCTTTCGACTGGGGGAACGGCAAAGACCATCGCAGGATTAGGAGTCAAAATCAAGGAAGTTTCAGAATTTACCGGATTTCCGGAAATGCTTGACGGTCGGGTGAAAACCCTGCATCCAAAAGTTCACGGGGGCATCCTGGGAATACGTTCCAACCCTGAACATCTGGAGGCCATGAGCAGGCATGGTATTGAGCCGATTGATATGGTCGTGGTTAATCTGTACGCCTTTGAAAAGACCATTTCCGACCCACTGTGTGACCTGCCCAACGCCATAGAAAACATTGATATAGGTGGACCAACCTTACTGAGAGCGGCAGCGAAAAATTATCCTTTTGTAACAGTCGTAACTGATCCGAAGGACTATCAAAAAGTTATCGCAGAGATGAAAAAAACAGGGGGATCAGTCTCGGAGGCTACCAATTTCAAGCTCGCCATCAAAGTTTTCAGACTCACTAATCAGTATGATGGAGCAATAGCAGGCTATCTTGAATCAATAAGTTCCCTGTGACCCTAATTAATTGATCTCCAGGTGGTATTAACATGGAAAATATTCAGGTTGGAATCCTGATGGGAAGTGATTCGGACCTTCCGAAGATGAAAAAGGCCGCAGAAATAATGCGTCTGTTCGGTGTGCCGTTTTGTATGACAGTAGCTTCGGCTCACAGAACACCCGAGAGGGTGATTGAAATTGCGAAGCGCGCTGAGACAGAGGGCTGGAAAGTAATTATTGCCGGGGCTGGAATGGCCGCGCATCTTGCGGGATTCCTTGCGGCCCATACTGTTACGCCAATTATTGGGGTTCCTATGGACTCTTCTACCCTCGGAGGTATCGATTCCTTGTTATCAACGGTTCAGATGCCTGGAGGGATCCCTGTCGCCTGCATGGGTATAGGGGCTAACGGCGCAAAAAACGCTGGTCTGTTCGCTGTTGAGATACTTGCCTGCTTTGACGGAGACTTGAGGAAAAAACTTGTCGAATACAGGCAGGAACAAAAAAGGTTGATAGATGAAAAAGCGGCAGTCATTGATAAACTGTAATTATGGATAGTCAGGCCGTTTCCAAATGGCTTGGCCGACCGGTTAGCCGATTTTTTTAACCGGCGCAGGCTTATTGGTTGGCGCTGCGCCGGTATATAATGTTCCTAATCGTCGAAATTTCCTTTGGGCCCCTTATCAGTGTCGATTGTAGCGCCTTTTTCACGAATTTTCCCAACTGTCCAGTCAGAGGGGTTCTCAATTCTCTGGCCTTTTGGACCCAGGTCGTAGGAATTCGCCTTCAAGATCTCTTCGATGGCAAGCCCTGCCGTATCATGACCATTGAAAACATCGGAGATAAGAAGATAAACAAAGTCTTCCACACCCTTGATCATTCTTTCCCTGTCCATAGCCGATAGTCCAAGAAGTCGGTTTTCAAAAGGCAGGTTCAATTTCTTGTAATCACCGCCCTTCAAGCCTTTTTCTTTTGCGAATGCCACCATCTGATCCCACATGGCGTTAGATGGGCCGGCTTCAGGAATCTTGATGAAATTGCCATCGCTATCCTGAATCGCATTTCCGTATTCATTGACTTTCAATCCCCATGACACCATTTGAAGAGCTGTGGCAACGTTAGCTTTAGTAGTGTGAGTCTTCTCGACTATTGAGCGCAGGCGATCAAAACTGTTGCCTGACGTTCCATGCTGCGCCCCAGAAACGTTATATGGCTCGAGCGCTTTATGGATGTCGGCCGTCAGATCGATCTGAATACCAGCGTCCGACGCTTCTAAACCATGGGTTGTTCCGTTGTTGAGAGCAATCCAGTCTGGGAAAAGGTCATTGGCGTTGAGTCCTTTTATTAGAAACAGCGCTTCCTCTACCGTGGACAAACCTGTTTTCCCCTTAATCTCACCTACTTCAGTCTCATAACCTGCCCAATGGGGAAGGAACTTTGAAAGTTCAAGGTTGGCAAGCAGGTTGTCGGCATCCGGCAGGTGAGAAGCGTCAATAGCTATCGACGTTATTCCTGCGTCAAACAGGCTGGGGATTTCCGTCTTGGCGATAACCAGGTCCTTTTCACTCTTAATGCCGTAGTGATCTGCGTGTATGGCCACAGGAACGGTTATTCCGAGTTCATTGCATATCGAATCCACCAGCCTCGCCATGTTCCAGAGGCTCACTGCGCAGTAGGCGTTTGACCCGCCCTCTGATTTGGCGATCTCTATTATTATTGCGGCGTTAGCTCTTTGGGCTGCTCTGAGAGCGCCATAAGCCACGAAAGAATTCCTTACGCTGGCCGCGATTGCCATAGCCTTTCCCTTTTTGATCATCGCCCGGTCTATAACTTTTCCACTGACGAGTAAGGCTTTGGAGTTGGGGAAGAGTTTTACTACGTTAGGTGGGCGGCCCACACTTAAGGCTTTTTCATAATCCGCAGAGGAAACCCCTTTAACTGACATGATACCCTCCATTATGTTTGATTTGTACCCAGATGATCGTATCTTTTTCGACCCAGCGTTATTTTTGGACCTCCGACCGATCAAGATACCCTGGGCCTACGGAAATCATTATGATGTTAAAGACTAGCGCAAACCAGTTAGTTTTTTATTGCCTGTATGGCAGATTTTCTAATAGTGTTTGGATCTCGAAGATTTCTGAGCCTCTGTAATCTTGCCAACACTTCGGCTCCACTGGATCTCGGCTGGAGGATAACCGGCCGCGCTCAGAATCTTCAGGTCATATTCGGTTGAATTCTTGCGCTGCGGGGCGTCAGATAGTTCTAATCTAACCGCGCCAAAATGAAGAGGCTTAAACGCGTTTGCGTCACCCAGACTGTAAGTCTTACCGGCAAACTCCAGGTCCACAGATTTTATCCACCATAGTGTCCCATTATGAAGTTCGACCTTTAGATAAGGATTACCGTTATCTTCCTTGAACCTTAAATATCCTGTGGCAAAAACCCGATTAAGGTCTTCCTTTCCAAGGACCTCGTATGGTTGAGCCACTAATGAGTCACGCAAAAGAAACCCAACGACCAGCATAGCCGAAATAAAGACCCCGGCGATTGTTATCGCAACTATATAGATTTCGTTACGTTTGAGGACCTTAAACAACGTTCGTTTCATTCAAGGTTTTCCTGTGACCAAGGGACTGTTCTTATCTTACCTGTTTCGGAATCATATTTGTGAATTATTTTGGCGCCCTTGTAGTACGATGTTCCGGAAAATGCCCTCTTTTCAAAACCTTTTGTTGTAATATTTAACTCAACGCCGGCTGGCGCGACAACTTGAGTCTTTGTTCCATTTGGGGCAGTTAGAACAGCGTTGGGACCATTTCCAGAAATTTTCCCATCGAAATACCTGTGCTCACGGGCAAAAAAATCTTCCTGGGCTTTTGCGGCAAGCATAAGCGTTTTTGCCGCCAGTTCACTCATCCGTCTTTCCCTGTAAGAATCGATTTCCAGAAAGTAAATTACCGATAATAAAGCAATAATTAGTATAACCGTTGTCATTTCCAGGATGGTGAGGCCGGTTTTGCTTCTTACAAGTTTCATGTGGTTGTCTCACTCCCTTTCAGCCTGATTTCAGTGAATTAGCGCCTGTGATCAAGTCGTTGGATTATCAGGCTTAAGGGAACATTATTCTACCATTGACAGCATGTCAAGATTATTGAATACATACAATCATAAGGTTATCTGGCCATTATAAACCATATTCGCGTTTCCAGTCATAAATACTGAATCATCTGTGGATTCCCATGAGATATCAAGTGTGCCACCAAGAAGTTCCATCGATACCTGGTGATCAGTAAGACCTTTCAGAATGGTTGTCACCGCTGATGCGCATGCGCCGGTTCCGCAGGCTAAAGTTTCACCGCAACCTCTTTCCCATACTCGCATTTGAGCGTGTGACCTATCGAAGATTTTGACAAATTCAACATTTGTTTTTGCCGGAAACATTTCATGGTTTTCTATGGCCGGGCCAAATTTATTTGGGGCCTGGTCCAAGTCAGGTTTGTCGTACAAAATTACACAGTGTGGATTACCCATTGAGATGAATGAACAAAAAAAGGTTTCCCCGTTTACCACTAATGGATAGTCTACTATAGGTGGTTTACTGTTACATACAGATACAGGAATCCTGGCCGGCTCAAAGATTGGCTGCCCCATGTCCACACGGACTTTGGATATTTGTCCGGATTCGTTAATCAGCAACTCCAAACCTTTGACTCCCGCCCTGGTTTCAATAGTGAGACTGGTTTTCTCAGTGAGGCTGTTGTCATAAACATATTTTCCAAGACATCGAATTCCATTCCCGCACATTTCTGCGAGAGATCCATCCGAGTTAACATAATCCATGAAGAAGTCTGCGATTTCAGACCGTCTTACCATAATCATGCCGTCGGCGCCTACGCCGATGCGTCGATCACAAATATACGCGACCTGCTCAGGGGTAATGCTTAACATATTTTCAAAATCATGCAAAACAACAAAATCGTTTTTGGCTCCGTGCATTTTCTGAAATTCTATTTTCATCAGTACCCCTGTTCCCAAATTGATCCGTGGACCTCAATTAGAGAAAAATCTCTGCAAAACGTGTATATAATTATATCATGAAATATCTGAGCACAATCCTGATTATAATTTTGACGTGGCTTGTAGTAGATGAGTTCGTACTGAAACGTAACGAGCTAGGGAAAAAATATTCATTAATCGACAGATGGAAGGAACTCGGTGGTAGGATTCACTCTGTCATAGGCATTATAGCTCTAGCCATTCTGATGCTTTATACCCTGAGATTGGTAGTTCATGTTTTCTTTTAAACATAGAATCACGCGCAGAAGATTTTAATCTGCTGCGCGCAATCAAAGGAACCAAGTACGGGTATAATGCGCAAAATTGCGCAAAGCTACATCATTTCAATCGCGCAGGCCATTGATACGCCGCCGCCGCCGCAAAGAGTAGCCAGCCCGAGACTCTTGTTACGGTTCTTCATCCCATGTATGAGGGTGACTATCAGTCTAGAGCCGGTGCTTCCTACCGGATGACCCAGCCCTATTCCTGAACCGTTCACGTTTGTTATATCGCGATTGAGTTTGAGTTCTTTCTCGCATCCGAGGTATTGAGCGGCAAAAGCTTCATTCAGCTCAATCAATTCAAAGTCTCCAAGTTTAATGCCGGACTTTTTCAAGAGGTTGTTTACAGCCGGCACCGGGCTCAACCCCATTATAGTCGGGTCGCAGGCTCCCATGCCAACAGCTTTGATTCGAGCTAGAGGTTTTAGACCAAGGTCTTTAGCTTTTTCGATTGACATGATTACGAGAGCCGAAGCTCCATCGTTAATTCCGCTTGCGTTGCCTGCTGTAACAGTTCCAGTTTTGGGGATAAAGGCAGGAGATAGCCTGGCGAGGGCTTCCATGGTCAGTCCTGGCCTGAAATGCTCATCTTTGTCAAAGATCTTTGGCTCTCCCTTTCTCTGAGGTACGGCAAGAGGAACGATTTCTTCAACAAATGAGCCATCCTTCGTAGACCTTTCCACGTTATTGTGACTCCTTAAGGCTATTTCATCCTGTTCCTGCCTGGATATTCCGAGCTTGAGCGCTACAAATTCAGCGGTATGCCCCATAATGTATGGTTTGCCCCTGAAAAATTCTACCGGCCCATCCTGGGGATAAGGAAGTATGTGCGATCCACAGTGCAGCCCTGTAGTCATGGCGTCTGTGAGAGCGTCATTTCCCATTCGGACCCCCCACCTGGCTTTTTCAAGAGTGTATGGAACGCCTGACATGTGCTCTACTCCGCCCGCTAGAATAATGTCCGCTTCTCCGGCCTTTATCATCGCTGCGCCCGAAAGCGTCGCTTCCATGCCTGATATGCACACCCTATTAATTGTGACAGCCGGCACGCTGGCTGGAATTCCGGCGATCAAAGCCCCTATACGCGTTACATTCATCGCGTCCGTCGGATTGAGACAACAACCGAACCGCACATCGTCGATCATATCCGGAGTGATCCCAGCCCTCTCCATGGCCGCTTTCATAGTGGTCGCCATAATGCTCGACGCGTGCATATCGCGCAATGTTCCGCCAAAAGTACCAATGGCGGTTCTACAACCAGAAACTATAACTACTTCTTTCATAAAAAATCTCCTGATCAAATCCTCAATTTATCTCATAAAGAAAACTGTAAAATGATTCACGTGTCAAACTGCTTTTGAAAATCACAGAGATGGTATCTGATGTCGATACCTGGAAATTGACTCCTCAAGCATCTAGAAATCGGCGGAATTAGCAATGTGCCGGACGAGAAAATAATAATAACGAATAGACGAGTCTATCGATTCCAGATAGCACGACTGGGACGGTGGACGATTCCCGGGCATTTCTGCCCGGTCGCTCAAGGCTCTGCAGCTACTTGATTATTGTAGCGTCGCTGATGGTCGTCTTTTTCTCAAAATCCTGCCAGAAATCTTCTTCAGACTTTCGCCAATCAGATCCAAATTTCCTGTTAAATAAGACACCTACCTGATCTAGAGCCTTTTTCCACGCAGATGAATAATTGAGTTTTAAGACATCCTCAAGGAATGGGACTATGGATCCAAGTTTTTCCTTGGGTAAATATGCACGCGCCCCGAGTTCGATAGATTTTTTGAGAGCTTCGGGAGTGAAAGCGTGGGCTGTCAACATAACCGTCGGGAATCCGGCGTTGTTCGCTATCTGAAGCAAATCAAACCCTCTAACTCCCATGATGTCAAGTATGACGAGGTCATACGTGTATGAAACCAAATATTGCTGGGCTTTTTCAAATGACGTAGCCCGATGTAATGTAACATTCGCTGACTCGGAAAGCTCCTCTTCAATAATGTCTAGGACGTCTTCTTCGTCATCAACGGCTAGAATCAGTTTGTCTTGAAGGATTTCAGAACCGGCCATTTTGATAGTCCCCTTTTTCCGGGATATTATTTCTTACAAATCCCTGAGTTTAATAAGCTATTCAACAGATTCCGCTAGATTTTACCTTAGAGTTATGTTGACCAAGACTGAGGTTTCACTTAGGTATCTCAGATACGATTGCCGCGACACTCTGAGATACAACCCAGACTTTTAAATGCTATGCTTACTCATAGAGAGCTTTTCAGTCAACTTTTTTACGAGAGTTTCCGCTGGAAAATGGGCCTCAATTTTTTGTATATCAATCTAAAGTCTTTTTGCAAGGGCTTTTCCCGTTGTTTTCCACCAAAAGGTTTTGATATTTGGATTCATCGAGCATCATGTTATCTTCTGTCTCGAGAGCCCATGACTTTGTAAATAGACAAACTCAGATGGTTCCAGTATTTATGACTTCAGCATTTTTATCCGGGAAGAGGGTAGTGCATGACTCTACGGAAGTACGTTGTTGTCTCCCCAATGGAAGGTGACCTGGAGAACCTTCGCGAACTAGCCAACAATTTTTGGTTCTCATGGAATTTAGACGCGGTCGAACTTTTTGATTATCTGGATGAAGGCCTTTGGCGTGAGGGGGGACATAATCCACTTTGGTCGCTTATACGTCTTTCAAGGCAACGCCTAAACCAGATTCGTGAGGACTCGGGCTATCTGGAGCATGCTAAAAGAGTTTTTCACAGATTCCAGGCCTATATGAAAAACACCAAGCGCTACGCTTACCGATTACAGCATCCTGTAGACTTTGTTACGGCCTATTTTTCTCTTGAATTTGGGATTACTGAATCTTTGCCAATTTACTCCGGGGGTCTCGGGTTGCTTGCCGGGGATCATCTGAAATCAGCGAGTGACCTCAATTTGCCTCTGGTAGCGGTAGGCCTGATGTATCAGGAAGGCTATTTTAAACAGCGACTCTCTCTGGATGGCTGGCAGGAACAGATCTATCCGAAGACCCAGTTTGATAGCTTGCCGCTCGAAAAACAAACAGACTCATCCGGCGGCGTTTTGATTTTACAGGTCAATCTTGCGGGGGAACCCGTTTGCTTTAGAATTCTCAAGGTCAACGTGGGCCGAGTGCCACTGTATCTCTTGGACACAAACATACAGGAAAATCCCCCACATCTCAGGGGAATCTCTGCGCAGCTTTATGGCGGCGACAACGAAATGAGAATCAGGCAGGAAATCCTGCTTGGCGTTGGAGGCGTTCGCGCCTTGCAAGCCTTGGGCATACAGCCGGCCGTTTTTCATCTTAACGAGGGGCACGCAGCTTTCACCCTGCTGGAGAGGATACGATATTTTGTTCAGGAAGAGCGTTTGACATTCGACGAAGCGCGTCAAATTGTCATCAGTCAAAGCATTCTAACAGTTCATACTCCGGTTCCGGCAGGTAACGACGTCTTTGAACGCAGTCTGATGGAGAAGTACTTTCGGTCTCCGGTCGAAAAAACGGGCATGGATTTCGATGAATTTCTGGCCAGTGGAAGACAAAACCCAAGCGACAGAAGTGAGGGTTTCTGGATGCCCGTCCTTGGACTTAGATTAAGTTCCAGGGCCAATGGAGTTAGCCGACTGCACGGACGTGTAGCCCGGGAGATGTGGCGAGCAGTGTGGCCACAACTGGAACAGCAGGAATTACCGATAGGGTACATTACCAACGGAGTCCACATACCATCGTATGTGTCAAGAGATCTTCTGAGATTGTATGACAGATACCTGGGGCCCGGCTGGACAGAGGATCCGGACAATGACAAAATTTGGCGGAGGGTTGAACAGATTCCTGATACGGAGCTTTGGAGAACTCATGAAAGGTGCCGAAGCCGACTGATATACTTTGCGCGTCGCCGACTGATCAACCAGTTAAAGAATCGGGCAGCGTCTCCGCTTGAGATTGAGGAAGCATACAACCTTTTAAGCACAGACGCTCTCACCATCTGTTTCGCCAGACGTTTCGCAACATACAAACGCGCTACTCTTATTTTTAGAGACCTTGAAAGGTTGGCCAATATACTTAGTCAGACAGGTAAGCATGTTCAACTCATATTTGCGGGTAAGGCTCACCCTGCCGACAATGGTGGAAAGAAATTGATCCAGAGCATAGTGCAAACCATCAAATCGGAACCATTCAGAGGGCGGGTTATCTTTATTGAGGACTACGACATAAACGTTGCGAGATATATGGTGCAGGGAGCTGATGTATGGCTCAACAATCCACGCAGGCCACTGGAAGCGTGTGGAACATCCGGAATGAAGGCAGCGGCTAATGGCGCTTTAACTCTAAGCGTACTGGATGGATGGTGGGATGAAGGTTACGATGGAACCAACGGATGGGCGATCGGGTCAGGTGAAGAATATGACAATCCAGATTACCAGGACGAGATAGAAAGCAAGGAACTTTACGATTTATTGGAGCGAAACGTTGTTCCACTTTTTTATGAAAGAGCTACCGATGATGTTCCCCGTGATTGGATTAGTGTAATGAAGAATTCGTTAAGCACAATTTGTCCGATTTTCAATTCTCATCGGATGGTCAGTGACTACATTGAGTCTTCTTATGTTCCATGCGCTATGGACTTCAAGGCTCTGTCCATGGACAATTATTCCGTGCTGAAGAAACTGGTTCAATGGAAAAAGAAAATTCAGGGGAATTGGGGGAAGATTCGAATCGTGGATGTCGATGTTTCCAATGACACTGAATATTTAAAGGGCAAAAATGTTAAAGTCCAGGTCAGGATTTACCCCGCGGGACACGGTCCGGATGAATTTAAAGTCGAGCTTTTACATGGTCCCATTGATCTTTGGGATAAATTCAAGACTAGAAATGTTAAGAGGCTTGACGCTGTTTCAGATATTTCCTCCAAAAATGGAGATCTCATATTCAAGGGAGAAATACCTCTTACTGAAACCGGCTTATACGGGTATGGAGTACGTGTGACACCGCAGTTTCCGGCATTGCCTTCACTAGAGTGGTCTGATTCAATAATTCGAGGATGAGCGCATCATTGGACACCGGAGAAAGAGGCATTGGCGCTATTATTATTGTTATAGGGATCGCCACGGTCGTCTTCTTCGTTGGAAACTATGACATCTTTTCCAATCATTACCTCATAAATGACGATGCCCGACAACAGCTATTCTGGATGGAACGCTGGCAGGATCCAGAATTATTTCAAAATGATTTCCTGGCAAATTATTCCGAAGCTTATGTTCCGGTCGGCGTAAAAGCGATCTATCGGGTCGCTTCATTGTGTTTTGACCCCTTATTGTTCTCAAAAATCCTCACAGCCATACTTTTTGTGGTTACCGCAGCCTTGTGGTTTGCCTGGGGCCGTCTGTTCGGGGACAATCTAATGGCCTGGATGGTAGTCCTAGTCTATTTTATGTTCACTGGATTCCAGGGGCAGATGGCGGGAGGATTGTCCCGGGGTTTTGTTTTCCCTTTATTGATCGCTTACCTTTATTTTATTTCACGGGGAGACATCTTCAAGGGAGGCTTGGTAGTTCTTGTTCAATCCTTCTTCAATCCCTACGTTTTTCTTCTTTGTCTTTTCACTCATGCTCTGCTTGTTTCTTTGAAAATTGCTCGCAGTGTCTTTCCAAAAATATTTGAGGGCATGGATAACCTTTGCCGCGCGATTTGCCAGTCAGGGTTTGGAGCTTCTTTCCCTTCCCGTAGCCATGAGTTGGAAAAACCGGGAGAAGCCGCAAAACAGACCTTGAGCTTGGGAAAGCTTATAAGCCGACTTTTTGTGGTGAATATTCCTGTACTTATCGGGGTCGCTTTTACTGTCTTCAACATTTTGTACTATCAGTCCTACACAGGACACCTGATAAGTTCTTCTGAAATGTCAGGCAAGAGTGAATACACGGAATTCGGCAGATACCAGCTATATCCGACGCCATCAGTTTTTTATGAATTTATAAGGCCATGGATATTCAACTTGTCTTTTCCTTATTGGGGGCCAGTAGCAGGCTGGACAATGGCTTTATTTACCATTGCGGTTTTTGCCTACGCGGCCGTCAATTACCAACCTGTTGTTAAATGGAATGCATTGAGTGGACTTTTTATGATAATTCCAGTTTCCTTATTTCTCTATTTTGTCGCAAGATTGGTTTTGGTAAAGTTGTTTGTTCCCCGGCGGTATCTTTTTTACACTTTGAACATAATCTACTGCATTGGTTTTGCAGTAGCTGTGCGGATCATTCTTGAAAAAATCCAACTGGGCCGAGTAAAAATGTGGTTGATTCTTTTGGCGCTACTAGCGTTTGCGTCCGCTAAGGGTAGGCATGTCGAGCTTTTCGATTATTCACATGATCAGAACCTGTACAAGTTCCTGCAAACGACACCCAAGGATTCGTTAATAGCTGGATGGCCTGAACTCATGGATAATGTTATAACTTTTGGAAATAAGCGAGCCTTTGCAACTTATGAACTTTCTCATACATGGGTTGAACCTTATTGGAGTGAGATTAAAAGACGGACTTTTGATTTTTTCAGCGCCTACTATTCTCCAAGGACTGAAGAAATAAAAGCTTTCTGCAAATTACACGGGATACAATATTTGATAGTTCGTGACGAAGATTTCGTTACACACAGGTTAGGTGAATCAAGCTCATATTTTGAGCCTTTTAATGGTTTCATCTGGTTTTTGATGAGTTCAACTGACAACTACGCAATTCTTGACAGATCAGCTTTCCCCCCTATTTTTGAAGCAAATGGAATCAGAGTGTTGCGGATCGAATAATCAGCGAGCTTCCGGCAAAACTTCCCTGCTCAACACCAAGAAACACCTTTAAGATAAGCCCAGGCCCAAACAGCTTAGCGTAAGGAAGGCTTTTCGGCTTTCTCGTCAAGATCAGCGAGACTTTTCATTTCACGAGTTTTGTGTTTGTAGCTGTCCAGGATCATATTGATTCTCTTGAAATAAGGAATCCTGTTTCTTATAGGCTTAAACGCAAAATAAGCGGCCACATAAAGTAATATGAAGATCGGAATAAACCCAATTGTCCATCCGGTAAACGGAATTATAAAATCAACTTCGTCAAATCTGGTATTCATCCATGCGACAGCTAAAAAGGCCGGCCACAATCGGGCTGCTGAAAGAGCTATCTGCATGAAGAAGGTCTTTCCAAATGCGTCATTGGCAAGTTTATTGGCCGCTGAATATGCCTCCTTGTCTTTGGCT
>DYRE01000282.1 GCA_020718965.1 Desulfomonile tiedjei | reverse complement strand
GCTTTCCAGGACCTGTTTCTTCATGCCCAAGAGCGCCATCCTGATAATTTTCCGCGGATCATAACGTTTGTCTATAGGTTGGATGGGACAGGCCGCTGTACAGGCTTTGCACGCAAAACATGACTTTAGTCCCTCTCCTCCCGGTTGTTCCGATACT
This sequence comes from Desulfomonile tiedjei, assembly GCA_020718965.1. Taxonomy (GTDB): domain Bacteria; phylum Desulfobacterota; class Desulfomonilia; order Desulfomonilales; family Desulfomonilaceae; genus CAJBEZ01. The sequence continues at coordinate 3,239 of DYRE01000282.1, read as the reverse complement.
CTATGCTTGAATTCCGGATCGAGTTCATTGAGATTAATTTTGGGCATTACGTTCTTCCCTATCGTGTGACAAAATCCTCATTCTTAGTTGCGGGCAAGCCGATCTTTGAGTTTCATTATTGCTTCCACCATTCTATCAGGTGTATTCGCCGCTACACTTATGAATTCGAGTCTTTCCGGATCAAGACCTGCCTGGTCAAGGACCTCAGCGGCGTAACCGACTCTTTGTTCCGCCAGAGCTGAGCCGTAGATGGAAGCGCAGTTACCCTTGAAACATCCGGCTACTATTACTCCCTGAGCGCCGTTCCTGAAGTATTCCAAAAGGGAAACAGCGCTCAGACTCCCTGCGCATTGAACGGTTATTATTTCAATATTGGACAAAATCCCTGAATCAATCTTTGCCGCAGCCTGTAACCCCGATTTGGCGCAAACTATTAACTTGATGGGTGTGGAAACAGTTTCTGTCGGATGCGCGCTCGCTCCCAAAGAACGAATCTGAATTGCGCCCATTGGGCATTCTGTCACGCACACTCCGCAGGCTCTACAGGACAAGGGATCTATTTCAGGCCTTGTAATAAATCCAATGGCTCCGTGAGGGCATAACCTCAAACATGTAAGGCAAAACGTGCATTTGCCATGATCAACCGAGGCGGCTTCCCTGCTAGCCAACTCCAGCTTTTCGCGCAACGCTTTCTGGATGGACACCGTTACCGCTTGCACATCAGCGTTAAGTGATTCAACATCAAAGACTCCTCTGGCTGCGCCCACTGCGTAAATTCCAGCTTTTGGGGTTTCAACCCCTTGGAATCTTGATGATTCTGGTTGCAAGTAAGGAGCGAACGCCGGAGAAGATGGGATGAGATTCAGGATGGGTTTGAGAGAATCGGGGGGCCCAAGAATTTCATCGAATACCATTATGTCAGGCGTCAACTCCATTTCCTCTCTGAGTAAAGGCTCAACAAATTTTATAACTGAGCCATTTCCATCCTGATCTATCGCTGGATCATCGTTATCAAACTTGAAAAAAACAACTCCTCGCTGACGATGATATCTAAATCTGGCGTCAAGTCCTGGAGCCGCAACTTTGAGGTTACGAGTGAATACGTAAGCCTGAAGTCTATTCTGGGCTTCCAGACGATCCAGGACAGAAACCAGCGTTTCAAACTGGGAAATGTCAGAGGCTCCCTTCAAATCAAAAAAGAAAGCGATGTGACGCCACCCATCTTTTCGTTCCGGCAATGTACCGCCTGAGTTCAGATAATGCTTAAATTCCGAAAGATTGTAGATCGATTGTGAATCATGGAGACCAAAAGCATTAACCTTGGATTCCCTGTGCGGAGGCGGGGCAGCTATTATGAAGCCAAACCTCGAGTCCCGCGCCTTCGATGCAGTCTCGATCTGGACGCTAAAGTTCCCCACAAATCCTGATATACTTCGAATTGAACCCTGAATAATGTCTAAATCTGGATTTGATGGACATTTTTCATTCGGTTCAATCAACACTGTAGAGTCAAAAGCGTTGTTTTTGAGAATCTGAGCTATTCTTATCCCGTATTCGTCTCCTCCCAGGATAAGAACCTTTCTGGACGCGTCTTGTGGCATCCTGTGCACGCCTTTTAGAAATACGGATTGAGTTAGCCATTCGCTCACAACTACTCTCCCCTCTCGGCGCGATCCAGATATCGCTTGATCTGGGAAGCAGCCATAATCGAGTGAGAAATGCAGGCGCTAATTGACTTGGGACCTTGCGCTGCGCCAGCGACAAAGATTCCGGGGTGTCCTGCGTTAACGTCATTATCATCGGAACCAATGAATCCGTCACGGTTTTTCCATAGGCCGGGGAAGCTTCCAGGCAAATCAGGATCTCTTGGAACAATGCCAACGGCAAGAACGACCAGATCAAACGGAATCATTTGTCTTGTCTCGTCTCCCCCGTGGTAAATAACTGCCGGAAACCCGTTTTCGTCAGAGTGAATTTCTGAAGGCATCGCCCTAATAAAGTCAATATCATTTTTTGCCCGATCCAATGTGCTGTCAAATTCCCTTTCAAAGGTCTGAATGTCCATGTAAAAGATTGTTACATTTATTTCAGGATATCTGTTTTTTATCAGACATGCCAACCGGATTGACACCCCACAGCAAACTTGAGAACAATAATTAGTTCCAGACCTCGGATCCCTGCTTCCTACGCATTGTATGAAAGCAATTGACTTAGGCGCTTCGCCAAAAGCCGCTGACTGAAAATTTCCTGTTCGTAATATCGAATCAAGCTCCAGAGTCGTGATTACTCCCGGAACTCTCCGGTAACCAAATTTCAATTTTTGAGTCGGATCATAAGGCGCAAAGCCTGTGCATAAAGCTATTGCCCCAACCTCTAATTCAACTTCCTGGCTTTTTTTCTGGAGTTCAACGGCGTCCTGAGGACATATCTGGGCGCAGGCTTCGCAGTGGACGCCATTTGAGTTGAGGCATTTCTCGTTCGAGATATATAGCCTGGAATCAAACGCCGGGCGAATTAAAGCCCCTTCAACCGGACAGACCTTGAGACACAATCCGCAGTCATCACATTTATCGCTAATGACAATGGATTTTCGTTGACTTACCTTAGCCATAAAGTGGCTACCAGTCTGCGCTACTGAATCAACACTGGAACTTACCAGAATATTGACGTTATCGGCTTTGAACGCCTTGCTGAGATAATCTTCGAGTTGACAGGCTCCGCACTTCTGGCATGTTTGAGTCGCCTTACAGGCAAAATTTGACACATGGCCTCCCATGAATGGGGCCTTCTCGACGATAGTCGAACTTATGCCTAGACTTGAGAGTTCCCATGCCAGGCTGAGCCCGCTGATCCCTCCACCTATTATGAGCGTTTCTTTTTTCATCGTTACTGATGGCTTCTTCCAGATGGTTTTTTCACATTTTCATTTTACATCAACCTATAGTAAATTGAGTACACAGATCAAATAAAAATTGTCGTGAGATATTGGGATGCATTAGAGACAATGAATCAAAGACAATTCGATTTCTCAATTTGGCAACGCAATCTTGCCCATAAGGAAGAACAACGTGAACAATTGCGTCACTCTGTTCTCTCCAGACTGAATGGCGCAATAGAGATCCTATCTGATCAATACTCATGGACGGAGGTTTTTATCTTTGGTTCTGTGATTCGTAAAGGGGCATTTCATGAAAATTCCGACATCGACATTGGGATTCAAGGATTAGATCTATTGACTC
>DYRE01000281.1 GCA_020718965.1 Desulfomonile tiedjei | reverse complement strand
CCTGTTACAGTGCAGCGATAGTCACACCAACCGCCGGTTCCTCCTGTCTTCATACTCATTCCGAATGATGGGACAAGATAAATAAGTTGAATGAACACGAAAAGAGAAAAAGCCAAGAATTTCATAATTTTTATATCCTCCTTGATTACTGAATCACTATGTGCCTATCAGGGCAAGACTGAAAGCAGATTTTGCATCAACTGTTCCATCTCGCCGATTTTCAAACTAATATTGTTAAATAGGTCTTTTTTGTGTTGTACTTTCTCCTTTCTATCTTGCATATCACTCCGTATGTGTAATTGTTGTCCGGCTTTATGGAGACAGTGCCTTGTCAGTTTGTCCATGCATGCCTGCACAGTATCGGAGCCTGTGCAGGCGGCTTCCTGCTGCTCCTGAACAGAAAAACTTTTCTCTGGTGAGCAGCACATCTGAACAGCGCCCCCATAATAAGGTAAGGTTCCGGATATTGACTGAGGATACCATTTCAGTCCAGAATACACATGATTTGATGACTCAAATATTTCATATATTTGCTGATCCTTCTGTTTTATGGCCGCATGAATGCTGGTTATATGTTGGCATAGAGAGGGAGTAGGAATTTTCAGTTGTTTGAGTTCGAGAGTAGTTCTCAGCGGTTTTGGAGACCCATTTTCTATAAGTTGAGGCGAAGAACCGACTATTGATTTGGGATACGACGGCGGAGCGGCCTGCAAACTAAGTCCAGACTGTATAAAGAAAACAGCAATACATAAAAGAAGTGATTTTTTCCACTTCATGTCAAGATGCCCCCCTTTTTTTAAATAAGTGACAATTAAGAGGAAATAAGGTTCAAAAATTATTTTTGAACCTTAACCTATATGCCAATTCTAACCTAAATTCATCCCTGTTGTCAAGACAGCGAATTGCATCATCTAAAATATAGAATATTGTTGTAGTCCCAGGTGATGCAATGACATCTGCATAAATGATAATCCTCTCTTTTTGAAGTTCCTGTACCGCACGCCTCTTTAATGGAAAAAAATACTTTTCTCATATTTAATATGTTTTTAAAGTGGTGACTCATATAATATAGATATAGTAAGTAATAATGGTTTGATTTAGTTATGCAAGTGTCTATTTCTTCTTGAGACAACTAGCTTGAGGTTCTGTAGGATTGTTACACTAATTAGCTTGAGTGGCGATAAGATTAGTTTAGAGTGGATTGAATTTTGTGAGGTTAAGTTATGTGCAGTAAGTTGCTTATTCCTTGGCTTTTGAACCTCAAACCCATTGAGAGGAGGACAGTATGATGTATTTTCGTTCCGCCGTTCATTTATGCTTACCGGTTCTAATGTTGCTGGGGGTTCCCGCTTTGGTTCATGCCGACCTCCCCCAAGTCCATCTGAAACGAGCAAATCTAAGCACCAAACCGATTCGGCAGGCGACCCCGTTACCCATCTCGCTGATTGATCTTCGGGTATGTGCCCATGGAGCCGGGTGCCCACCGAGCATGGGCGGCTGGGTTGAGGACACCACTATGGATCCTGATAACATTGACCTCCCGCGGGAATTTCTTTGGAAGAGCAAATCGACCACAATAACAGGTGGTCGCTGGGAGCTTTCCTCCCAGCCCTTTCCCTCAGATCCTGCCTCCAAGGTCACCCTGCTGGCCTCTGGCAACGCCGGTTCGCCACAAAGTGGGCGCTTCAGTATCAACTTCAAAACACTTCCCGCCAAGCCCCCACAGCAGCCTGGCAGCCAGCCAGTGCTCAAGGGAAAGTTTTCACAAGTGCATTTACCGCCAAGTTATTATGTCCGGGTCGTCCCCCTGGCTGGAAATCAATCGACGGGAGTTCCCTCCAATGATGTGAAGATACGGATACGACAGACGGATCCGACGCCGACCAACCCCATCGTCAGCATGCCGCAAAATGTCTATCGCCTTGACAACCTGTACTTCGAACCAATTCATCCCCAGAGCCTCCCCTGGGGTTGCGTCATCATCACTGGTGTCGACAAATCGGCCTTCACTGGGCTCGCCGGGGATACTTTTTACACAATATATTACAATGCCTTGCAAAGCGGGCAGCCTATCTGTCCTGATTCATACAAAGGGATAGGTGAAAAACCATGGTACGAATCTCTGGCGGATTTTGCCTCGGGAGGGGTCACTTGGGCATCCTCTCTCTATGCCGACATTAAGAAAATAGCAGTCAAGGCAGTGGCTGGCGCCATTAACGCCATGCCGGGCAATCTCTGTAATTCCGACTGTGAAACAGGACTTATGCAAGGTCTTAACGCCGGTCTCATCGCGCTGGGGGTTCCTCCAAACCTGCCCAATCTTGATGAACTTACAGGGCAGGGGATGAACTATCTGGTCGAGATGGCCGCCTCCCAGGCAGGCATTGACTGCGACCAGACCTGCCAAGATGCCATTCGAAGCGGTATCAAGGAGATGACGAAGGAGGCGGAGAAAAAAACAGTGTCCAATTACTGTGGCGATGTGGAAACCGCCCACAGTAACGGTAGGGAACCGCTCTGTCTGCCTTCTGGCGTAACCGCTAAACCGGCGCCTGGCTCTGCCAGCACACCAGCTATGGCACGGGTGCGCATCACGCGCAATCCCGACACCGGAAACATAAATCAGGATTTCCTGGTCAGCTATCGTCTGGTACTGGACTTTACCGCTAGCAAAGAGACCCGTTCGGGTGGCGCATGGGCTCCAACCAATACCTGCTATTCCGACAATAGTGTCTTTCCCTGCGACGAGGAGTTTTTCAAATCAGACGGTCCTTTGCGGGGGAAACTCTTCGCCACCGTCAATGTTCCGATTCCTCCCCTGCGACCCGGTCAGTCCATGGATATGCCCTTCTTCTTGGAGCCGTCGGATTATTGGCTGCCTGGTCACAAGGAACGGATAAAGAAAAAGGGAGGGTATGTCAAGTATAATGACTGGTGGAAGCTCTACCAAGGAGCGCAGTTGACGGTCAAGGTCGATGTGCATTGCCCCCATACCATCGGCAATCCCATGTCATCCTGCATAACTCCGGTATCTGGGAATTATATTATACCTGGTCCCAAGAATTGATGACTTTTTACGAATTCATCAATTCCTCATTTGTTCCATATCTCCCGATAGTGGACGCATACATCAGGTTTCATAGATAATAAGCCCGAAATAGCTATAACAACCCGGAAAAAGAGGTGGATATAAAATTACGGAACCAATATATCTACATCTTTTTGTGATGAGCTCTTTATGGAGATACTTATATCTGATTTCTTTCGATAGAGACAATCCGTATGATGTGACAAGAGTCTCCAGCGGGGAGGGTGATGCTGTCAGCTCAAATCTTGCAATTGCTCTTTTTTATTCAAATATTAGCATACAAGAGATAAACACAGACTAATGAATAGGGGGAATTGTA
>DYRE01000280.1 GCA_020718965.1 Desulfomonile tiedjei | reverse complement strand
ATAGCATCCGCTTCTCTCAGTAGTTTGAGGCGCTCCCTTGTCACTTCTCCAAGAATTCTAACCGCAAGCCCAGGACCAGGAAACGGGTGCCGCCATACCAGAGTTTCATCGAGACCCAGGGCAATCCCCAGTTCTCTGACCTCATCCTTAAATAGCTCTCGCAGGGGTTCTATCAGCTCCAGTCTCATTGTTTCAGGGAGTCCTCCAACATTGTGATGACTCTTAATGGTGACGGATGGGCCTCCCTTGAAAGAAATACTCTCAATGACATCAGGGTATAAAGTTCCCTGGGCAAGAAAGTTGACATTCGGAATTACCTGAGCTTCTTCCTCAAAGACGTGGATAAACTCCGCGCCTATAATTTTCCTCTTTTCTTCAGGATCAATTACTCCTCGAAGTTTTTCCAGGAAGCGCTCAGAAGAGTCTACTCTGTCTACCTGAATTCCAAGTTTTTCTTCCAGGGAGCGATGGACATCCTCGGCTTCGTTCTTCCTCAATAGGCCATTATCAACGAAAATCGGATGTAGTTGATCTCCTATTGCCCGATGGACGAGAGCAACCATTACGGACGAATCGACTCCACCGGAAAGGGCAGCCACAACATGTCCACTCCCCACCCTCCTCCGAATCTCGTCTATGGCGCTTTCGATGAATGACGACATAGACCATGAAGGAGCTATCCCTGCCACCTTAAAAAGAAAGTTCTCCAGCATTTGTTTTCCATTAGGCGTGTGAGCAACTTCGGGGTGGAACTGGACTCCACAGATGGAGCCGTCAATTTTCTCAATAGCAGCCACCGGCGTGTCCGAAGTGGAAGCAATGACTTTGAAACCGGGCGGGGCTTCAATGACCTTGTCTCCATGACTCATCCAGACAGGGGTTTCATCCAGGGGAATTTCGTGAAATAAACGGGAATTTGGATCCATATAAGATAGTACGGCGCGTCCATACTCCCTCTCTGACGCCCTATCAACTTTACCACCAAGCATCTGCGCCAAAGCCTGTAGACCATAGCAAATTCCAAGCACTGGTATGTTGGAGTCAAGTATAGCCCTTTCCAGCTTGGGAGATTCGGGGTCGTATATGCTGGACGGTCCTCCCGACAGGATGATTCCGGCCGGTGGCCTGGCCGCAAGTATTTCCAATGAGCGATAGTAAGGTTGGATTTCAGAGTATACGCCCGCTTCTCTTACCCGCCGTGCGATAAGTTGAGTGTATTGGGAACCATAATCTAGGATCAAAACATAGGAGTCATGAATCACGGAGACACCTCAATAGAGAACAAGTGTGAGAACATCAAAAGGAACATTATCTTCAGAAGATGTCACAGTTCAAGAAAATTGCAAATATCCGCATGAGCTTATCCTGGTTGCGTCGGTCATCCGGTATTATACAATTCTAAAAACCAGAACGAAAAAGACCGGAGGTATCTCCGGTCTTTTATAAACAATTTATTGTTTAACTCGGTTCTACTTAACTTCCTGCTTCTTCACCATTTCGTAGCCCAATCCAGGTGTTACACAGGGATTGCAACCGGGAGACTTAACAGTGTATTTCTCAACGTTGCTGATGAGTTTTGAACACGGAGGAAGGACAGGGGGAGCGCCCCAAGCGATTGGTCCGCCACATGCGGGTGCAACACACTTCGGAGGTATAATCTGAACTTTTTCCGTGCAGGTTGTGCCTCTCCATACGCCCCAGGGACGAAAACCGGCTGTATACTGCTCACAGCCACCCAACATCAGGGTGCTATCGCCACCGGCTGTGCCTGAAGTCGCTTTTGAAAAAGTAGTCTTAACTTTCATAGGGATCATGATCATGTCCCCAGTGTTTGACATGATAGGCATACCTGAAACCTGCGCCTCAGCTACGACCACCAAACTTGCCATAATGGCCACTGCGCTAAACAGAACAATCATTCTTTTAACCATACCCAAATCCTCCTTTTATTAGGCTCCACAAAACGAAACGAGCGGAACCAAATGTGGAATTATAGACGAAGAAAAGTAATTTGATACTTTGATTATCAGAATGGTTTCGAGAAGTCAAGACATTTTTTCCCGATCCACTCTGCCCTTAAGCTTCTGCGGTGATGTTAGCACAAAAAATCATGCTGAAAAAGTTTTTTTTTGTACACATCATTTTTTACGTCTTGTGATGAAAAAAATCTTATCTTACCAAATGCAAAATTTCAACAATGAAATTTCAGTGACACATCCGAATCGATGTTTTCAATATTTGACTCATAAATTCCTGGGGTCGGTAACAATCCCCGTAACCGCTGTTGCAGCGGCGACAGCCGGAGAAGCAAGGATTACTTCGCTCTCAGGATGTCCCATTCGTCCCACAAAGTTCCTGTTCGTGGTTGATACGGCGCGTTCCCCACGCGCCAGTATTCCCATGTGTCCGCCCAAACACGGCCCGCATGTCGGGGTAGAAACCGCTCCCCCGGCTTCAATGAAGCTCTCTACTATTCCCTCTCTAATCGCCTGTAACATGACCTTCTGAGTTGCGGGGATTACGATTAGCCTCAAATGCTTGGCAACCTTCCTGCCTTTCAGAATTGACTCCGCAATTCGAAGATCTTCAATTCGACCGTTAGTGCAAGACCCGATAACCACCTGATCCACTTTTAGATCCCTGACCTCTGACGCGGGTTTAACATTTTCAGGCGAGAAAGGCATAGCTACCAGAGGTTCAAGCGCGTCAAGCGATATCTCAAGTTCAGATAAATACCGTGCGTCCTGATCAGACTGGTAAATGGAATACTGACGCGTTCCGTGATCCTCCGCATAGAGTTTCGTAGAAGAATCAAACGGGAAAATTCCATTTTTAGCTCCGGCTTCTATTGCCATGTTCGCTACAGTAAACCTGTCCGCCATGCTCAGGCTGGATACCCCTGCCCCTGAAAACTCCATTGCCTTGTAAAGGGCCCCATCAACCCCAATGTCTCCAATGATTCTCAGAATGAGGTCTTTTCCACAAACCCAGTGGCCCAATGTTCCCGAAAGCGTTATTCGCATAGACTCCGGAACCTTGAACCAGCATTTTCCCGTAAGCATAGCGGCAGCGAAATCGGTACTGCCTACCCCTGTCGAAAAAGCCGACAAAGCGCCATATGTGCAAGTATGGCTATCAGCTCCAATTACAAGGTCACCCGGTCTAACTATTCCGAGTTCCGGAAGAAGAACGTGCTCAATTCCCATAGCGCCAACGTCGAAAAAATTGACCAATCCCATTTCTTCAGCAAATTGACGCGATTTTAAATGCATCATTGCCGAATCAATGTTTTGCGCAGGGTTAAAATGGTCCATCACGACGACAACTTTTTCCCTGTCAAAAACTTGCGACCCACCTGCCTCTTTGAAAGGTTTCAGAGCTAAAGGCAACGTGATGTCGTTAGCCAAC
>DYRE01000279.1 GCA_020718965.1 Desulfomonile tiedjei | reverse complement strand
GCTCGTTCAGTTAATGGACTGCTCAATCCAGTTCAAACGGTCCCTGATGAGACTACCAATAGCCTTTGGAGAATAATCTTGAGCAATTTTATTTCCGGCAATGGAACCGATTCTCTGGGCCTCATCTCTGTTTTCCATTACATGGCGCATCATTTCAGCCGCATGATCAGAATCAGGTTCCGCCCACTGGCCCGCATTACTATATGGACCATTTTTTAAGGAGATTTCAGTGAGCTTGTATTTAACGGGGAAAGAATTTTCATTGTCCATAAAATCCATGTTACCGGACCAGCCAGTGGCAATAACGGGTTTACAGAGGCTCATGGCCTCGGCGATCGGCAAACCGAAGCCTTCTGATCGATGGAGAGAAACGTAGCAATCTGTGACGGCGATTAGTGAATTCAGTGACGGCCTGTCCATGTATCCGTCGATCAGGATTAAACCTTTGTGGCATTCGATTCTGTCAAGGATTGCCTGTCTTGCGTCGGGGCGACAGCAGGAGTTGCTCGTTTTGATGATGAGTCGGACATCATCCGGGTCATTCCCAAAGGCTTTCAAAAAAGAATCGATTACGCCGAGCGGGTTCTTCCTTTCAGGCACGCTTAAAAAATCGGCCATGGTCAAAAAAAGGAAAGAGTTTTCTGGCAATCCCAGGGCTTTCCTTGAAACCCCACGCGGCGCGTTCAAGTTTACTGAATGAGGCACTTTGAGTACGGCCCTCGGGGACTTCCGGGACAGAGCGTCCCGACAGAATTCCGAAGCTGTCCAGATTTCGTCATAGCATTCAAATGATTTGAGAAACTCGGAAGGGAATTCTGTTGTTTCCCATACCCAATAGCCAATATTGTAATGATCTGAAAAAAAGCCGGGTCCCATGCCTCGAATTAGCGCAGGAGTCTGATCGGCATTAATGTGAGCCAGGTTCACCGAATAATTCGATGATCCGACATTAAGATTTCCAGGCCCGTCATGCATACGGGAATGGCATCCGAGGGTAAAATTGATAGCGCTAAAGGGGATTCCAGCAGCGGAGGCGGATCGGATTGTTGACCTTACAGATTCGCCGACGCCGGATTCCGCTTTGAGGTAGCCAATAACATTCAGACCACTATTTTCATGACCTTTTTGTCTGGAAACAACTTTTTGACGATGTTGAACGCTGTTGAACGATTGCAACAGCTTCTTGTTCAAGGATTCCCTAATTGCATGACAACGTTCAAGGCCCAAAATTCTTTTGGCGAGCGCTTTAACATTGCTGGAAAACAATGCTACTAATTGCCGACAGGGGCGATTAATCCTGGATTTGCGGTTGCTGTCCATTGGGAGGCGTGCTGGTCTTGTGAATTGGGCGGCCATAATCAGCGCTCTGCTTTTAAAAAGGTTAGGGAGATCTCTCAGAGAAGTCCTGGGGGCTAGGGCCTTGTTAAGATCCTCACGGATTTGAAATATGAAGATATCGTCCAGGCTGTATTCCAATTTGGCATTCTTTACAAACCATTGGCAGAGTCCATAACCCCAATTTGCAGGTGGTTTAGGGAAATGGGCTTGCAGATCAGACCTGGAATTGTACATCGACTCGCATAGTAACGTTACAGGACAGTTTGATCCGTAAACTTTACGATTGTATGTTTTAGTGAAGCCAGGATCGGCTGAAATGTCAAAAGGGTCTGAACCAAAAACAGAGCGGATGGCCTTGTCCTGTCTGTACAAATCTCTCACTGCTTTCGGAATTCTGATGTTTGTGCCGGTAAAATAGTCAAAATGGTAGGCTTGACTTGAATAAAACCTGGCTCCATTTTCATGGAGCTTTTCGAGATAATTCCTTTTCAGGTCCTGGATAACCCGGGGGAGCCCATGAGATTCGAAACGATCTTCGTGTCGGGAGAGCAATGAAAAGCCGTTCAGTTCGAGTCCACTGAAGTGGAAGAATACCAGCGGAAAATCTCCAACTCTGTATAATCCATTCTCGAAAGTTATTGGCCTGTTCTTGAGGTTCCAGTATGCCACGTTCATTCCGGGATTATGGTCAACCAGGACTTTTTCCACGAAGCTAGGTATGAAATCACACCATTTTTGATCGACAAATATTCCATCAGCAATTGCCACTCTGCAATGATCAGCCAGTTTGTCGGCCCACCATTCAATAAACCCTTGAACTTGCTTTGTGGATTTTAGAGCCAGGAATCCGAGGTTGTAGACTCCTGATCGCAGTATGTCCAAATCGCAAGGCTTGCGATTGTCTTTGAGAGGTTCTGTGAGATGAGGCGTTACGACAGCGTCATGAGTCTCGAGCAGGTCAAAGGTTTTTTCCAGTGAGTGAAAAACGTATATATCCGGATCGAGATAGATTACCTTTTCGTAACCGTCGGCGAATAAACGCTTAAATACAAATGGCTTAACAGCGGTATTGAGTTCCAGTATATCATATTGGAAACACATCTTTTTTCTGTGAGGAATGGGTATATCCCGGAAATTTATGACGTGAAAAATTTCTGAACTATAAAGGGCGGGATTATAGCCATCGTCGACGATTACTACATAGAGTTCGGATATTGAATCGACCAGGCTCACAGATTGCATGAGCGTTTTTGCATAGTGAAAATAGTTGCAGGAGACGATAGTAAATATGGCTCGCTTGTTCATCGGTTCCCCCCGATTTTAGTTTTAGAGACTAGGTTTTATTGTGTGGAATGGATCTTGAAGTTCCCCCACTCGTGAAAAGCATGTTCACGACGAAGATTCTAATACTATATAATTACACATTTTGCAATAAAATTACTAGAAGTTATCATGGCTTATTGATAAATAACATTAACTAAGATAATGGAGAAGCTTATATTATGAAGTAATCGACGCTACGGCCTGCCTGAACAAATACCGAAAACCCCGAAGCTCGTCCAGTACGCGTAGACTTTCCTGAGAGAGCAAGGCTGGTCTTATGCCTTCTATCGCAAAAACCATTCGTCTCAAAAGGGATGTGTGATAACCTGAATTAGACGATATGTTATTTTCCCAGAAAGAGCATATTATTTTGAACAAATCCTCATACGCGCAGTATAGGTTGTGAAGCCAGTAGCCTATGCTTTCGACTACTTCGTCCGGCATGGGATTTTTATGGTTGGGCGGCGTTCTTGTTTGAATGATCTCATAAATCCGATTAATTTCCTTAACCTGATAATCGAATTCCCCTAAGAAGATGGCTAGCCTGTTTTCCTCGACCATTTTATCCCCTTTTCTTTGATTCTGTCTGCAAAGCCACATTCCTCAAGAAGGACTACATCGACATCACGTTCCAGCAACCCTGAGAGTTCCGCGACAAATGCATAATGCTTCAATGGATCCAATCCTTCAATCCCAGTACTAAGAAAAACAAAACGCAGCCAAAACAATCGGTGCCATCTATTGACGAC
>DYRE01000278.1 GCA_020718965.1 Desulfomonile tiedjei | reverse complement strand
CTTGATATATTCCCAACACGAACTACTCAACTTGCGGACGTTATACTCCCAGCGGCCTTCATCTATGAAAAAGGTGGGGTATACGGCTGCTCTGAGAGAAGAAGCCAGCTTACTCAAAAATGTGTAGATCCTCCGGGAGAAGCGAAATCCGATGTCTGGATAGCAGCTCAAATTGCCAAGAGAATGGGTATGGAAAGACTTATTCCCTGGAATGGCGATGACCCTCAAGTCGCCTACCAGATGGCATGGGACGACTATCGGGAGTGTGTCAAACTTACTGAACACAGTCTTTACGGGATGACCTACGACCGTCTTAAACAATTGGAAGCGGGTCTCCAATGGCCTTGCCCGAATGAAAAAAGCCCTGGGACAGCGCGTAGATATGTCAGAGGCTATGATCCAATAATGGACATGCCTGAAATTGTTAAAGTACCGCCCAGCGCTTTAATCTATTTTTATGGGGACAAGAAGCATGAGGGTAAAGCCAACGTTCTTCTCAGACCGTACAAGGGAGCCGAAGAACCTCCGGACAAAGATTACCCATTCTTTCTTACTACAGGGAGAGTCATTGAGCAGTGGCATACCGGAACGATGACAATGAGGGTAGCTGAAATCGCCAGGTCAAAACCGAACGCCTACTTAGAAATCCACCCATCCGACGCCAAAGAATACAATATCAAAGAAGGAGATATGGTCAAAATAGCGAGTCGAAGGGGATTCAATATTTTGCCTGCCCGGGTTGTAAAGAATTCCTTGCCCGGAATATTGTTCGTCCCCTGGTTTGATCAGGATTGGGATCGGATGATCAACAGGGTTACCATAGACGCTTTTGACGAAGGTTCAAAACAGCCTGAATTCAAGATATGCGCAGTCAAGATTGAGAGAATAGGGGAACCCAAGGATGTTTCCGATATGTACATCATATCTGATCCGAACACGGCTTTTCCCCAAAAAATATAAATCAAAACTTATCAGACTTACCGGCGTGGTAATGTTGAAAAATTGATCGGGATCAAGAGAACCAAAGAATGATTATAACCGGCAGCGCCATAATGGTAAGGACTGGAACAGATAAAGTAGTTCAACAAAAGCTTGAGTCCTTTCCACAAGTGACGTTTCACGGGACCTCAGACAGCGGGACCGACCTTGTCGTCACCTTTGAATGTGACGATCAGGAGGCGCTGGAAGGCCTGTGCACAGCAATAAGAAACTCCATTCCGGAAATTGTTGACATTGGCCACATATACATCAACTTTGAGGACGAAATTGAGAAAATGAGTCGACCGTCATCTTGACGCTTATAAATTCTCATTTGGTTTCACCATCAAAAGTATTTACAGAGAGTTTGGCAGGTTGGGATCGGATAATCTATTTTCAAACCTGAAAAATTGGTTCATCAATTCAGAAAATCCCCTGAACAGTAATTTTGCGGTCAATCGTCTGAGGCCTCCGGGGGCGGTTCAGGAAATAAGGTTCATGGCCCTTTGTATTCGCTGTAACCGATGTCTGGAAGTTTGTCCGTACGGTTCAATAAAACGTGAGGGCATCGGAATCGCTATGGGGACGCCCTACGTTTTTCCCGAGAAAAAGGCTTGCTATCTCTGTATGGCTTGCTGTCGTCTTTGTCCCACTGGCGCATTGGACAGTAGTTTGACAGTTCCTGAAAAAGTTGCGATGGGTAGGGCAAAAATTGATAAGGACATATGCTATAGCCACCTTTTCATAGAACATGATGTTCTGCCGGAATCCAGCTCATCCAAGATTGGCGCGCTGTGCAACACATGTTATTACGTGTGCCCATTACAAGATAAGGCGATAGTCTTAAAAGACAATCTGTTTCCGGTTGTTACGGAAGATTGTGTAGGCTG
This sequence comes from Desulfomonile tiedjei, assembly GCA_020718965.1. Taxonomy (GTDB): domain Bacteria; phylum Desulfobacterota; class Desulfomonilia; order Desulfomonilales; family Desulfomonilaceae; genus CAJBEZ01. Next base: position 1,551 of record DYRE01000278.1, on the reverse strand, counting down.
CGGGATATGCGTGGAACGATGTCCCACTAGCCCGAAACGTGCGATCAACGTCATTCCAGCGGGTATGGGCAGGACGGATGAGGCTGGTTTCTATTTCCGAAAAGCACGACAGTCCTATGAAGGCGTCGCATCCCAGGAAAAAATTGATAACTCAAAAGTACTAAAAGGAGAAAAGCTCCTAGAAAAAAAATTCAGGATAGAAGGTTCCGAAAAGGCCCCTCAATTTGACTTTCCTTATGAGTCTCCCAAGAAAAAGGGGGAATGGGATTGAAATACGCAACCCCCAGAGTGATTATTCAAATATCCTTCTTTTTATTGATGTTCATAATTCCGTTACTCAATATTTATGAAATCTATTTTATAACAGGCACGTATTATGCTCTTAGTTTAGGAGGTCTGGGGGTTGCCGACCCCGTTGTGATACTTCAGGCGATGTTTGCTTCGGGTCAATTGACAATCCCGCTGATGACGGCGGCGCTGTTTCCGTTCCTGGTGGCCCTTCTTTTAGGTAGAGTCTGGTGTGGCTGGCTCTGCCCTTATCTATTTGTCGCTGACCGGATTGATTCGATCAGAAGGCTTGTCTCGAGGAAAATCTTTTCGGGCCAAAAAGAATCTGTGAAAAAAACAAGTAGCTCATTTCGAACGAACTTCGTCCGTTTTTCAGTCTTGATCGGTGGAACAGCAATAGGGGGGATTCTAGGCATACCGTTACTGAACTATTTTAGCGCTCCAGGGATATTGAGTACAGAGGCGATGATATTTGTTAAGGAACGGTCATTTTCCATAGAAATAACGTTTCTGGCGATCTTGTTTGGATTGCAACTCACGATCCTGCCGAGATTCTGGTGTCGTCTGTTTTGTCCCACTGGGGCGTTTCTCTCGGTAATCCGGAGTCCGCTGACCTTAAGGGTTGAATTTGTCGGAAAAACTTCATCTACTCCATGTTGCAAAGAAAATTCCTGTTCAAAAGTTTGCCCCATGGGGCTTAAGCCGTATATGGAATCTCATGATCTTCTCTGCGTAAATTGTGGTAGATGCGTAGACGCCTGCAAGTTCAATCGGCTGAAATTTGGAGGTTTAGGATCGGTATCTCAACCACTTTTCTCAAAAACCACGTTGAGAGAAGAAAATATGGAAACCAGGTCAGGTTAGTTTTAATAAATATATCAAACCAGTCAAACATTCCAAATAGTTATTGCTCAAAGTTATCAGTCGAATTACCGCCCTGCCCGATGAATGTTCGCCGACATGTCCAAATATTACCTGTCCGTCAAAAAAATAGTATTAGAGCCTTTTGGCGTGTATCTTTTGCGCTTACTCACTTGTCATTGATTAGGCCGCTTTTTGCCGGCATTGGCGCCACAGAATCCGTTTGACACGGAGAAGGAAACTAGTTAGAGTACAAAATAATGTCAGTGTTCACAGTCAAAGCGTCATTTACACTGATCGTTGAAATATAAGTTGAATCATCTTTATGTGCTATGGTTTTTCAAGAACCAAACAAGGCAATCATTTGTAAGGCCACTATTTAGTATACTAACTATATAAGGG
>DYRE01000277.1 GCA_020718965.1 Desulfomonile tiedjei | reverse complement strand
GAGCGGCCCGTGCATCTCAACGTGAACACCGAACAGAATCTGCTGTCGCTGCTCCGGAGTTTTGAGTATAGTAACAGGCTGGAAAAGGAGATGGATACCAGGGCGCGACAGCGCGCCGCCGGGAAATAACATGATGATTTATCGTTGTTCAGACGTGGCCTGATTGATGAGAGGGACAGGGGTTTGGATCATGGAAGGTTATCAGGATTTTTGTTATCCAGCCAATAATGAATGATATCAGGCTGAAAATTATCTTCTCTGGCTGAAATTGCATTAACAATCTGTAACATTTGTGTAGATATCAAGAAACTTGATAATAGTTTGTTAGCCATTTTATCAAATGAGTGAAAATAAAAAAAGGGGGCCGCCTTTGACTTTTGCAAGGCAAGAGTGACATAGAGAGCTTAGTCAAAAGCCAAAGGCAGACTTGACCATTCTTTCATAATTATCACTTTTTTACAGGGGTAGTAAATGATTTTAGATAATCATCTGATCTATATCGACATCACTCAACTCTGCGGAATCGGATGTGATTTTTGTATGTATTCAGATAAACACACAATCAAGCAGGATCTCAATCTGAACGAACTGGGGGAAAAAAACATCTCCGGCCTAATTAACCACCCTGAGGTAAAAAGAGTGACTGTCAGCGGTGAAGGTGAACCTCTTAACCGCATTCACATTTTCAAACAAATTCTGAAACTTTCCAAAGGCGGTATCGCTTTCGAATTTATTTCCAGTGGCTTTCTCCTTCAGAGAAAGCTGATAGAATTTTATGATAAAGTCAATGAAATTGTCACCAGCAACGGAGATACCTGCAACATACGTTTAAGCTGTGATTCCTATCACATTGCCAAGATCAAGAGCAAGCCTCACGGTGCAAGTATCAAGTATTTTTTTGAAAAACGTCCCCAGGGACTAACATTTTCTTTCCGCTCGATTGACACCGACAAGGAATTTACCAGGAACTACCTGAAAGAGCAGCTTCTTGCTTACGGTTATGATTCGGAATTGGAAACTGTGGATGTGCTTGAGGATCATCTGCTCAGCGGCGACTCAATCTTTAAAATTGAATACAAAAGTCTGGTGAAACCAACCTCGGTAAAAGCTGGTGAATATATGGATCTTGGGCAGTATATCGCCGCCAAGGAAAACCGTATTAAAAAGAGCTTCACTCTCGGCAGCCTGAACGGTGAGGGACTCCCCAACGGCATGGATATCACCATCAAACCCAGTGGTGAAATTTTTTTCTACGGCATTGAATCCCTCAACCTCGCCAATATCCTGAAGGATGATGTGGATATAGAGTTTTTTAAGAACATCATCAGAGACAACAAGATGGTCAACACCCTGTACAGCAAACCCTTCATGGAGGTGATGGGGGATCTGAATTCAGACGACTCAGTGAAAAAATTGATCAGACAGACAAACAACCCGTACTGGATCATAAAAGAGTTGAATGCGTTTGACGAAAACCTACTGAATAAAATCAGCTGACATGATTGACTCTCATACCCACTCAAAATACTCAAAGCATGCCATCGGCACCGTTGAGGAGGTTGGGTTAACAGCTATTGAACGAGGTGTGAAGGTTCTGACCTTGACGGAACACGCCCCGTTTCCAGTGGATTCGTACAACCGACTGCTTATCAGTGAACTGCAGCAATACGGTGAAGAAATCAGGCTTACGGCAGATAAGTACAAAGACTGGATCAAGGTTCTTCACGGTCTGGAAGCCGACTACTCCCCGGAGCATGCGGATTACGTCAGCGATCTTCTCAGTGGTCTGGAGTTGGACTTTGTGATCGGCTCTGTTTACACCCTTTTTCTCACAAAAAACGGGTCAATGTCTGAGATATAGAAGGAATTCATTATCCCGAATTTATTGATGAGTACTTTAGACGACTGGAAGGGTTGATAACATGCGGGCTTTTTGACAGCCTGGGGCATGCGGACTCCCTCTTGAGAGGAGGAGTTAATGAGAACCTGATGTGCGAAGGGTTTCAGACTTTAATTCCGCTTATGAAAGAGACCGGAATTTCTTATGAACTGAATGCTTCGGGGTTGAGAAAGCCTCTGTATGAGATTGAGACCGGCCGGAAACTGAAGAGAAGATGGTCATTCCCCTCCCGGGAATTCGTCCCTCAGCTTGTCTCGGAAGGGATCTCGCTCACCATTGGATCCGATGCGCATAAACCGGAAGAGGTCGGCTCCGGCATCAAGGAAGTAATCCGAACCTTCGGAGACGACATCCTGAACAACTTATGCCATTATGAGAAACGCCGTAGAATTCACACCAAATGAATATCTTACTTAAAAATAACATTGACGAAACTATACTTTTCAGTCAGCACATCTCTTTCGAAAAAAGGCAATTTGTCGATATTTGCACAGGACTCAGCAAAACCGTTTTGGCCGAAAAATATAGTTCGGCTAAATACGGTAGCATGAAGGACATAAAATTCTTCGCTGGTCTGATCGTCGACCTCTTCGATCGACTTATCGGTACCCCCGGAACTGCTTTCCGTCGCATGCTTGAAGAGGCTGCGGAAAATGAGGATTATATCGTTCTGATGACTCCCGGCTTCAGAAATGTCAAAGCTTCGGCGAACCTAATCTTTGAACTGGCCCTGCCGCAAATCAACATGAGACTGATCAATCGCAGCTTCCCTCCTATTGCTGAACTCAAACTCCCCCGTCTGGCCTCCCCCTGTGAAAACTACGCCAGCCTGTCGGAAAAGGAGCGGGAAATCACCGGATTCTTAACAGACCATATTCTTCCCGGTCCCGCTTTCTTCGAAGACCGCTGCATTCATGTCATTTTCGGCGACGACATTCACATCACCGGTTCCTCCTCTAATAAATATAGAAGGGAGTGCCTGGAAAGCGGAGCGCGGTCATTCTTCTCGGTCTACGCCGTTATGATGGATCCGGAAATTGCCTTCAGCAAACCGTCCATTGAAGAAGCCCTGAATTCCTCAAGGGTTACAGGAAAGCTTGATGGCAGCGCATTCGAAATCTTATCACAAATAGATTTTAACCCTGTCCTGCGCTCTTTAAGACTCCTCTTGAAGAAGGAAAATTATGAAAATCTGGCTGCTTTCCTCCCCCTCATCCCCCTCCAGAATGTCCTGAAAGTTTACCTATCATATATGAACAATGAATCTTTGGAGAACGAGAATTATCGTTGCTCAATGAGCCTGCTCAAACAGTTTCTGATCAATAAGAAAGCCCTGACGGCTGGTGGCTATCCTACCACATTTGAAGCTCAGAATGATCGGTTGGGATTCGGACATTAATCGGATGGATAAAACTTTCAAAGCTCGAGGTGCAGTTGTTCAGGGAATCGCTTCCGCCTCGGGGGGAGGCAAAAGCTGGAATGGGCACGGTTCAGTGTTCCACCAGTACCTTTTTTTTCAGGAAAATTACCCGGAATTCGCCGCCGAACTCGCCGGCAGTCACTGG
>DYRE01000276.1 GCA_020718965.1 Desulfomonile tiedjei | reverse complement strand
TCTCATTGGTATCAGCCTTAGCGTCTCCATACAGTTCTTCCAAGCGCCTGTCGGCTACTACAGCCTGCCACAACAACATAAACCCCACTGCGACATCGCCAAAAAGTTCAAGATAAGGGCTAGCGTAAAGGATTGGAGTCATGAAGTCTTCGGTAATACTCTTGAGACCGAAGTAGCGCGTAACTTCGATAAGATGATTTCTTGATGTTTCAAATGGCTCAACTATGTCTTTCATTCGGTAGTTCTTTTTGGCGTTTTTTATCAGGGCACCTGTTTCCGCGACTATGCTTTTGAAGAGTAGGCCCTGTTTGTATCCAATCTTTCTGCCAACCAGATCGAGAGCTTGTATCCCGTTGGTCCCTTCGTAAATTGACGCTATCTTGCAATCCCTCAGGAATTGTTCCACTGGATACTCACGGCAGAAACCGTATCCTCCATGGACCTGGACCGCCATTTCCGTGACTCTAAACCCCATATCAGAACCCCAAGCCTTACAGACCGGTATAAGAATATCCAGAAAGCCCTGATACTTGGTGGTTTCATCGGGCGTCTTGGCTGTATGAATCCTGTCTTCGCAATACGCGGCGTAATAAAGTAGAGCCCGTATACCTTCCGTTACGCTCTTCATCCACATGAGCATTCTTCTAACATCTGGATGCTGAATGATTGGAACTTTAGGCGCTGTGGGATCCTTCATGGTAGATATCTCAGGACCCTGAAATCTCTCTTTAGCGTATTTGAGGGCATGCATGTAGGCAGCGCTTGCCTGGGACAATCCCTGAACTCCGACAGAAAGCCTGGCCTCGTTCATCATGTTAAACATGATCTTCATACCCTGATTTTCTTCTCCGAGAAGGTACCCAACACATTGGTCCTTCTCTCCGAAATTAAGAGCGCAAGTTGACGATCCATGGATTCCCATCTTTTTTTCTACGGCCATTGTAGAGACGTCATTGTCGACTAGATTTCCGCTCTCATCATATCTGAACTTTGGAACAATAAAGATGCTTATTCCTTTGGTTCCAGCCGGAGCGCCTTCTATGCGGGCGAGCACCATATGTATAATATTTTCGGTCAAATCGTGATCACCAGCGGAAATAAAAATCTTTCCACCGGAAATCAAATATGTTCCATCAGCTTGCTTGACCGCTTTTGTTCTCAACGCTCCAACGTCACTTCCCGCCTGTGGTTCGGTCAGACACATCGTTCCGCACCACTCGCCGGTGTACATCTTATCCATGTACATGCGTTGCTGTTCTTCCGAACCATAAAGCTGTATTAGCCTCGCCGCTCCAATGGTGAGACCGGGATACATCATCAGGGATTGGTTGGCTGCTACGAACAGTTCCATGGTGGCAATATACATGACGTTGGGAAAACCCTGTCCGCCATGATCTGGTGATATGGGCAGAGCAGCCCATCCGCCCTCACAATACTTCTGATAGGCGGAATGGAATGAAGGCGGAACCGACACATGCCCATCTTCCAGTTTTACCCCCACCGCATCACCCTCTACATTGGTGGGAGCCAGTTCCTTCTCGGCCAGTTTTTGCGCTGCATCCATCACCATGTCGAACATTTCTCTGGAGAATTCGGAATAAGTTTCAGCATCGCAAAGTTCTTCGATGTTTAGTTGCTCATAGAGCACAAATTTAGCGTCTCGCTCATCAACGAGAAGATTGGCCATCAGCTTTCTTCCTCCTTGTGTCACTTACCGAGTTAACAGATTTTTAAGAAATCCGGTTTGATGTTTTTAGGAAAAACCCTTTAACGCCAGCAGGAATAGGATCCAGTTGTATCTTTAAGCCACTACATACCAGATGAATACGCCAAGTTTATAAATACGTTTACACCTTACAGTTTAATATCTCAAGAAAAATAATTCCTTACTGAATCAGTCAAGTAATATACAGTTCCACCGTTGTTGACATCAAATCAAAACGTACCTAATTTGTTCAAAACTGTTTTGCCGCACGGTCATTCTATGTATGTGAAACGCCTTGTCGTATGGCGTTGTTTCCAGTGCGTCCCAAGGAGACAATACATGTGGGAAGAAGAAAATAAAAAAGCCGTTGATTTATTTCAGAAAGGAAAACTCTTCGAGGCGTTGGAATCTGCCAAATCCGCTTTGAAGATTGCGGAAAAAGAACTGGGGCCAGAACATCCAGGGGTAGCGCGTTGTCTCAACAATTTGGCTGAGATAAACCGCTCGCAAGGTAAACTGCAAGAAGCTTTACCTTTATGGGAAAGGTCGCTTGAGATACGACAAAAGTTTCTTGGCCCAAAACATCCGGAAGTAGCCCTTGCCTACAACAATCTTGGTGGCGCGTATTTCGAACTTGAGATGTTAAACAAGGCGGAAGCGGCGCTAAGAAAAGCCTTCCGGGTTATAGAAGAATCGATTGGAGCGGAGACACCCATTATGGCGACATGCCTTAACAATCTGGCCTCTGTAAACAGGGCCATGGGACGTTTCCCCGCAGCGAAACCCTATTATGAAAAAGTTATATATCTTCAAGAGAAATTGCGCGGGTCTTCTAGTCTCGAAGTGGGGGTTGCGTTGAATGACTTGGCCGGATTATTTGAGAGCCTTGAAAGATATTCGGAAAGCGAGCCTCTTTACCGTCGCGCTCTAGCCATAGCGGAAGAGCATTATGGGCCGTATCACCAGAATGTGTCCTCGTCTCTGAACAATCTTGCTACAGTTCTGGTTGGTGTGGGACAATACCAGGAGGCTGAAGGCCTTCTTTTAAGAGCGCATGATATCACCGAAAAAAACTTTGGACTTGGAAATCCTGTCACTAACGACAGTTTTGAAAACCTGGCCAACTTTTACCAGGGAATTGACAGGCCGGATGAGGCGGACAGAATGAGACAAAAAGCAAAAAATAGTTGCGCCAGTTGAGCGACCGGCTGCATTTCAGATGGAAGAGGATACTTGTCCAAACTAATTAAATGTTGCAACTTACTCTCCAGCCTGCTTCAGACTAAATTTCCAGGCGCAGAACCGGCCATTCGGAACTTCATCAGGCGGACAACATACGCATTCGGTAACGATGTCTGGATTGATTCCAAACGCGAATTCAGAATATTCTATTATTCCTGCTGATTTGCATGGGTAGTCGGCCATGCCTTTGCGTCTCCTGGCATTCTGAACCCGGCATTCCAGCATCTGGAACAGCAAATTGCCTTCGCTGTCCCATTGTGATGAATGAGAGTTTATGCTCGAATAAATTCGTAATCGGATTGCCTTATCAAGTGTATCCAGCCCTCCTTTGCCTTTAATCCCCAGAAAACCCAGTGTCTTGTAGGATTCCAACCTGGCGAAAAGAGACCAGCATGAATCATTTACCTTCTTGGCGAATGCCATCCCTTGCTGTTCCTCAATTGCCTGAAACCATAGCCCATCTCCGGCAACCCACGTTTTTGCTATCTCTCTGATCAAAATGAGGAGTTCGTCACGGGACTTGCTCGTCAGAATG
>DYRE01000275.1 GCA_020718965.1 Desulfomonile tiedjei | reverse complement strand
GCCCGTGCTTTGAACGTCTCGATGATCAAATTCAGGAACAAAAGGTTTGATATCCAGTAACGGGGTTTGATCCAATATGTCAACATCTTCGATTTCCAGGTTGTTTCCTTTAATCCCCATGAGCCTGACCACGGAAAGCCCTATTCCGTTTGGACGTCTCGGGACCCTTGTAGCGAATACTCCTTTAACAGCGGGGTCTAAAAATGGGATCACCTCTAAGGAATAGCCTTTGTTAAGATGAAAGTAATATATGAGAATGATGTGTGAAAAACCGTCGAGATCTTTGAGGCCCTGTGTCAACCCGGGGTCAAGTTCCACCGTTCCCTTGACGCCAACGGCCGCGACCGATTGAACCGGCATTCCATCAACGTCAGAAAACGGGGATCGGATTACTCCTATTGGTTTTAAGGCTATTTCTTTCATTGTTAGTGTTTGGATCTGCAATCTACTCGTCCTCGGGATTAAGGGCTCCCACAAACGAAACGGGTTTCCTCACTCCGAAGTGGGCGCCAAAATTACGAATAATATTATAAAAAGACCACAGCCAATTGAATGTCTAGCTATTCTTTGGCCAACATGACACTCGTGGCTTTGATGAGGACGCTGATTTCGTCTCCTACCTTGATTCCCAGATTCTTGATGGCATCCATAGTAACCACCGAAGTGATTGTGTTTCCTCCACCAACATCCACCTTAACAGTAGCCACAGCCATGCCCTCCGTTACGACCGTGACTTTTCCTTTCAACACATTTCTAACACTTAGTTTCATAGGGCCTCCTCATGATTTATTAGAAACTTACTTATATTGACAATAACATAAGCACATAAAACAAAAAAGCATGTCATCTCGCCCAAATAATAACCGCAGTGATAGAAGCCAAAAAAGACAGAAACAATATTAGCTCAATCGTTCTTTCCATCAATCCTTTCTTCCGCTAATATTAATCACGCGTTTACTCAAACTATGATTATTCACATAGTGATTAAACCTACCACAAACTTACCATCAATCGCAAAGATAAAATCGATGTTACCGGACGCTTATCGAAAACGATGAAATTGATCGAAGTGGTCAAGTGTGGACCCGATGTACAGGGCCAGTTGCAATGAAGCCATCAGACAACAGTCCCGTCGTGGATTTTGGTTGACACCAGGCTTGGCTTATGTCAAACAAGACATAAGTAATATTACATTTTAGAAACAACAATTCGACACATTCCAGGTGATCACATGGATTACAAACTTGTTAGGACAACCTGTCCATACTGTGGGTGCGGCTGCGAGATGATGCTTGAAGTCGCGAACGGGAAGCTTATCGGAACGTTTCCATCAAAAAACAGCCCCATGAATCAGGGTAAACTTTGTATCAAGGGTTGGAATGCGCACGAATTCGTTCATAGTAACGAAAGACTGACCAAACCATTGATCCGCGTCGACGGCGTCCTGAAAGAGGCCTCCTGGGATGAGGCGCTCGATTATACCGCGTCGAAGCTTGACTCATTTCGAAAAGAACATGGTGGCGAAAGCGTCGCATTCCTGACTTCAGCCCGATGCACAAACGAAGAAAATTATCTCATGCAGAAACTCTGCAGGGCAGGTTTTGGGACCAATAATATAGATCATTGCGCACGCCTTTGACACGCTCCCACAGTGGCAGGTCTTGCCGCTGCTTTTGGGAGTGGGGCCATGACTAACTCAATACCTGAGATAGAAGACGCTAACTGTATATTTCTGATCGGCTCAAATACCACCGAAGCCCATCCTCTTGTTTCTCATAGGGTCTTCCGCGCCAAACTGAAAGGCGCAACGTTGATTGTCATAGACCCAAGAAAAATTCAACTGACCTTACAAGCCGATATGCACATCAGAATCAGATTCGGCACGGATGTAGCGTTTATCAACGGTCTAATGAGCGCCATCATAGCGAACAACTGGCATGATCAGCGCTTTGTAGATGAACGAACGGAAGGGTTTGAAGACCTGAGAGAACATCTCAAGAAGTATCCTTTGGAAAAAGCTTCCGAGATCTGCGGTGTCTCTGTAGAAGACATGACAAAAGTCGCCAGGATCTACGCGACCTCAGAACGATCCACAATATTATACACACTTGGTATTACAGAGCATTCTCATGGTGTAGACAATGTAAAATCGTTGGGCAACCTTGCCATGCTTACCGGCCAGATTGGAAGACGGTCCACGGGCGTTAATCCGCTTAGAGGACAGAACAATGTTCAGGGCGCATGCGACATGGGTGGATTGCCAAATGTTTTTCCGGGATATCAAGTAGTTGTCGATGGTAATGTGCGGACGAAATTCGAAAGCGGATGGAATGCCAAATTGTCGGGCAAGGTCGGTTATACGATCCCGGAAATGATGGACCGATTGCTGGATGGCTCAGTCAAAGCGATGTATATCTTTGGCGAAAATTCTGTAATGAGCGACCCGGACACTCACCATGTGCGTCATGCTCTAACTTCGGCCGAATTTCTAGTGGTTCAGGACATATTCCTGACGGAGACTGCTGAACTCGCTCATGTTGTCCTTCCAGGGGCCTGTTGGGCCGAAAAGGACGGGACATTCACGAACACGGAAAGGAAAGTTCAGCGTGTGCGCAAGGCCGTTGAACCACCTGAAGGCGCAATTCCAGACTGGAAAGTTATTTGTGAGCTTGGGACTCGACTCGGTGTTTCAATGGACTACGAATCGCCTAGCGCCATCTATGATGAACTGGCTAGCCTATCCCCGGCATTCGCCGGCATCAACTATGCGCGACTCGAAGCCGGTGGGATTCAGTGGCCCTGTCCATCGCCGGATCACAAAGGGACCCCATTTCTCCATGAGGGTAGATTCACTCGTGGAAGAGGTCTCTTTCACGTGATCGACTTTCGTCCCCCTGAGGAGTTGCCTGACGATGATTTTCCATTTTTGCTGACAACAGGCAGAAGATACGCCCACTATCATACTCGAACCATGACGGGCAGATGTCCTTCTCTTCATAAGGAATTTCCAACACCCCGCGCCCAAATTAACCGTCTGGACGCAAAAAGGTTTGCTTTAAAAGAAGGGGATCTAGTTAAGATCACGTCGAGACGAGGTGATCTAACCACCCCCGTTGAACCTGGTGACATTGTGCCTGAGGGCGCAATCTTCATGGATTTTCACTTCATGAAAGCGAACCCAAACGTGTTGTTGGGAACCTCTCTGGATCCTGTTTCCAAGACTCCGGATTATAAAGTCTGCGCAGTCAGGCTTGAAAAGTCCACGGACAGGGAGTATTGAATCCGGATGTTTTTAGACGATTGGGGGAGAACCTATTTCGGAACGATGCGCTTGGCACACCTGAAGCCAGCTTGTCATGAATATGCAATGATTTGCCAATTTACTAACCTGTTTGTTATTTGAGTCAGCGTCTTACTTTAACTACCGCTCTGGTGTAGACATGGCTTCGAGGATTTTGAGTTTAAGCACTTCCGACTCCATCTCTT
>DYRE01000274.1 GCA_020718965.1 Desulfomonile tiedjei | reverse complement strand
AAAAAACCAATAACAAGGTCGCCAAGGAGTTTGAGTCTAAGGCTTTAAAAGGGCTCATGGAGGTTTTATGGGCTCCGTTTGACACTCCTATAGTTTTGCCTTTTTTATCCGGAATTATGCCGCGGCTTTGTCATTGTGTTATCTTCTTGCAAGCCTTGAGGGTTGGGAGGTCAACCTTTTGCCCCCAAGAAGGTCTCCGTGGGGAGCCCATGTGACCTGATAAAGGCTAAGCCGTCGTAATGTTGATGAAAAGGCGCCTTTTATCCTTACCCTGAGCGCAATCCAGCCGCTGGAACTCCGTCAACCGTTATTTCGACTCTGGTCGTGACCTGAATGCAACTTGGTAGTTAGAACCAAATCTCAGCGGAACAGTAAGCGAAAAAGGTTGAGAAATTTTTTGCAAGACCTTTCCAAGGGGATGACGCCACATCAGGTAGGATAAGAAATGCTCCCCAATGCTCAAATCCATACGTTCAGAATTCCTGCAAACACATCGTACCTTGGGTGAGTGGCGTAGAAACGCACACAAGGATCCAAATCAAAAATGCGGCCACGAGGGAGCCAACGATTCGCAAACAAAGTGAAAGAAGGTCGAGATGATAATACGCTGTACCCAGAAGTTGTTGGCGGAATTAAAAATAAGACAAATACCGGAAGAATCTGAGAATGATCCATTATGGAGTTGGCACGCGAATGTATTTCGTATCGAAAGGCGCAAGTGCGTGCTGATGACAAATGACGCAACACTATTCGCGATGTTCATCCCGGCCCTCCTAAAAACAGATTTTGAATCATTTGATTTCGTAATTGGGGAACATCTGTTCAAGAATTTACTGTATGAGAACATTCCCCAAGCTCAGATCGAAGCCGTTTTATCTGAATGCAGGAAAATAAAATACCAGAAATCAAATAACCGCAGAGTGCTTGGCTCAATGAATGACCAGAGATTTCAAATTGAATATCGGATTGCCGCAGAAGGAGGTTTGGCAAGAACGAATATTTACGAATTAAACCACTTGTTGAATGAGGTTCCATTCAGGGCAATCAAACACAGGCGTCCTATAGTAATGTTAAAAGAAAAATTGAAAAACCTTGCGGAATGCGCCGCAACTTGTTCGTGTGAACAAGATTAGATTTGGGTCGCGACCGTTTATAATCTTGGAGACCCAGCGGCTGTAATGGCAGGTATCAATAGGCGTTGACCGGCGGCCTGAACTGGTTTTCCGGTTTGGGCCTTTTTTCTTGCGTAAGAAAAAGGGGTCTCATGCTAAAAGACAACTGTTCCATAGCAATTTTGCGCTCAAACCCCATGTCAGTTCCGGCGGCTGCTGCAGTATGCGCAGGCCCGGATCAGATCAAAAACTTGACGTCAGATCAACACGGACACCCATGATATCGTCTATTGTCCTACCAGGATTTGTGCGATAGTTATTGGATGATGTCGGTGCTCTCCAGTTAGTACTTTTATCAGGCGACCCTGTAATGAATGGAAAAAACATTGAAATCCCCGAGTGTTTCAACGATCGAATATTCGACTTGCCAGTGATAACCGTACAAGCGTTGTTTAGCCGGCCATACCGGAGCCCAACATACAATCCTAGCAGATTGCTCCCCAGCAGAACCAGGACACAAGAGGTGTGGTGGTTCACGAGTTGAAGGGGATATCTTTGCGAGATGTCAGCGCAACGAAGAAGTTGACTTTGGAGATAAAGATTAAAAAAGCCCTTTCGGGCTTAATGAGATGAAAATACCGGCACGTTTTGTTTTTGTTCACCTGAGAGTTCGGGCTCAGATACCGAGGGCTTCCGAGTCGCTGATCAAGACGGTGATTGAGGCGGCGGACTGGTTTTACAAGAGGGGGTGATTGCAAAGGCGTGGATAGGAATCGGAGGGGGTTGCCAAGCAATATCCATCGTGTCCAAAATGTTCGCCTCCGCTGGTCCAAGGTCACCTATACGTTAGGTTACCATGACGCTGTAGTGTGAATTGTTTCATCATTTTCAGGTCATTATGAATTTGCTGGATGGCTATCTTGGCTTCCAGGTGTCCTTGGTCAATTACTCTATTGGACATTTCTCGTCAGTTGCATGATACGTGACAGCGCCATTAACTAAGTGAACATGTCCTGCAATAAGTCTTAGCAGCTCTTTGGCCCGTCTCTTCTTATTCATTTCCGTGCTGATTGTCCTTACAATTAAACAGTGGGAATAATCATCTTCTGTAGGGTCGTGGCGAACATCGCCCAATTGGGCTGAACGTATTTCTCCAACATTTAATCGCCCCCAAAATAGAGTATCGGGATGTTTCTCCATTATGATCTTCAGATCAGCAATTCGCTCCAGATGGACTGATGGCTCATCATCTCTGTCGTGGAAACATGAAGATGACACCCTTCCACTGTCAATCACTCTTTCATTTATACGTCTAAGAACATGATCTGATGAAAGTATTTCTTCTGTCTTCATCAAGAGGATTGCGCTCTCTAAAGCCAAGAGAGGAAAGTCTGAACACAAGGAAGTTGACTTATTCTAGTAATTGTTACCTTATCAGACGCTTCTTGCCAAGTGTCAGGAGATGGCGAGGGGCACAATAGAAATGAATATGCAGTCTGCGATCCCTGGGAGGTTAGTTCCAGATTAAATTCCTTTTCCCCTAATTCCCATTCGAACTGAATCGACCCTTCAGGAGTGAGGTAAGTATACGGTTCGGGGAGCGTACGGCCCATGTCTCTTGCTGCATGGAAAATACGAGATAGCGCTATATATGCTAGTTCAATAGTTTCAGAGGAAGCCGGGGATTCTTTTTCATCGCAGGATTGAACGACTCTGAAGGATTCTAATCTTCGAGCAACATTAGAATAGATTTCCCTGACTAGCATTCTGTCCTGCAAACCTGTGAGTTCGCCTATAACGTTGGCTGCAAGAGAAGGTTTGAGCTGATCCGTGCCAGAAATATCCTGTTTAGTCTGTAACATATTACGAGACGTTTACCTTTCGTTGGGCTCTCACATGAAATATTTTAAGTCATTATGGATGTATTTGCAACTTGATTTGGGTTTCATAATTGTTCGAAAAACTCAGAATGACCTGACAAAAACCTAAATTATCCGTTAGAATTTATGTACTGAATTTTGTCAGTTTTCCCCTGGGATGTCGAATCATCAAAGAGCCTGAAAAAATGGCAATTCAAAAATTGGAGACTCGAGATTCTAAATTAGTAGCATTCTGTCTCCAATGCTGGACGTGACAAAATGACTGAGAAAGAACTGATGGAAACCATTGGGGGACGGCTCTACCTGGTAGGTGGAGCCGTACGGGACAAATTAAGAGGAAAGTCCGCCCACGACAGGGATTACGTTGTCACGGGCGTCAATTTAGATGATGTGCGGCTTCCTAAAATCGCCGGCAAGGATTTCCCGGTATTTTTGACCAAGGTTGACGGGGCGGTTGTGGAGGTCGCAATGGCTCGTAAAGAGAAAAAGATCGGCCAGG
>DYRE01000273.1 GCA_020718965.1 Desulfomonile tiedjei | reverse complement strand
CAATGTTTCTAACCAGGCACAGCATCATGGAGATGGAGTGTTCCGCAGTAGTTACGGTATTGCCCCCAGGGGTGTTCATTACGACGATTCCCCTCTTGGAAGCGGCTCGGATATCTACGTTGTCCAGGCCGGTACCGGCTCTACCGATGACTTTTAAATTGGTGGCGGCAGCTATTACTTCAGCCGTAGCCTTTGTTGCTCCACGAACGACAAGGCCGTGATAATCCGGAATAGTTGCAATTAGTTCTTCCGGGCTCATTCCGACCTTAACGTCAACTTCCATACCGGGCGCGTCGGCCAGAATTTGAACACCCAGTTCAGATAAATTGTCCGATACAAGGACTTTCACTAGGACATTCCTCCTTGGTCATAAACATCTCACGCAATGCAAGGATATGGGTCTACACTTTCTGTTTGAGGCGCCCAGTTTCAGGCATAGATTGGTCCCCTTATACCGGGATACTCGCGTGCCGCGCCTTTTACAGATTGCGCTTCTTCGTCGTGCTCTGTAGTTAAAGGATCTACCAGTTGGTCACTACGCTTTGCTTTTTTCTATCAACAACAACGATGTATGTCAAGAATTGGCTCCAGATAGGAGTTTAAACAGGTTTTTCACTGAATGTCTACGCGCTGGTCCATAGCACTGCCAGAATTAAAGCGACTAAAACCATGCCCATTGGGATCAGTGGCATGGGAATCATTTTCTCTAAGGGCTTACAGTTACCGTCCTCTTTCCCGAATCGTTCGACGTTTGGCCCCAGGCTACTTTTTTGAATGGTTTTGTCGCGACGATCCAAGCCGGTTTGATCTGACATGACACGGCCTGGACTTATTTCATTCGATTCTGGGCTAATCGAAACGGGTTTGAGAATTATAGCTTCGTCCAGGAGTTCCAGTTTTGACAAATCGGTCAACTCAATCCTTCTAAAAACAGTCAACTCACTGGAACCAACCAATAATTTACGTTCATCATCGAAACTCATGACTTTTAGAACTCACCTCTCTGCTAAACGAATAAAACGCGCAGTTGACATAAAAGCAACAAATCTATTTTATTAATAAATTATAATAAATTCTTGAAAAAAGTCACTATTTATATTCTAAGATCTCTTAATAAAAACAAATTCTCGGGGATCAGTGTCTTATTCTTAGTAAGGGCTTCTGATGAATTGAGCGCAACGCTTGCAAAATCGTGGTCGATAAAGTTATCAAAACTAGTGGAACTGGGCAGGTTCAACACGCTGTCTATACTTTGAAATAATGCGCAACGCCGGCACGGAGGATTCTATGGACAGGAAATCATCTGATGTAAAAGACTCCATCTCTGAGTTGATGGCAAATATCGGAACAGTAGGCATCTTCATGTTGGGAGAAATCAGGGTTCTGTTAAAAAAGAGCTGGGGCTCCTCCCGACAGGAATTCCTTGCTGCGGTTGATCAGGCCGCTACTAATTTGAAACGGTCCGGGAAATTGGCAGTCAGCGACATAGAGACTGCGTCTATAAAAATCAAGGATGCGTGGGAGACTCTCGACAAGGAGAAAAATCTGGATTGGGAGAGTTTTATTAAAGACCTAAAGGAACGGCTTAAATTGCTGGGATCGGTTAGCATGGAGGCTTTAGGTTTATGTGTGAAACAGACTGGAGAAGTTCTGGACAAGCAATGGACAGCTTTTGGGAGAATCGGAGAGGAACGGGTAAAACAGGCTCAGGAACAGTCTGGGGAAATCGCCAAAATCGTTAAGGATGGTCTGGACAGTTTGCTGGACAACGTTCAAAGAACGGGAAGAAAGCTTGATAAAGCACTGGATGCAGCCTGGAAGGAAATCAAGAAAAAGGATTAAAGGATTAGCAGATCATGGTATTGTGAGTTGAGGTCAAACTCAGTCTTGATCAATAAGGACCCAAAAGGATTGTTTGAGGAAAAGTGAAAACCCTACTCACAGTTGGTCTCACAGGCGGCATAGCCAGTGGAAAAAGCTCGGTAAGCCGAATTTTCAGAGAACGAGGTATACCTGTAATTTGCGCCGATGAACTGGCGCGAGAGGTTGTAAAACCAGGATCTCGAGGAATAAGAGAAATAGTGTCAGTTTTTGGGGATTCTGTTTTGGATGATGACGGGGCGCTTAACAGGCCGGAATTAGCGAAACGGGTATTTTCAGACCCTTCAAAACGAAAGATTCTCGAATCGATAATCCATCCTAAAGTTGCAGAGGAAAGAGATCGTCTCGTTGAAATTTACCGCGCTGCGGGCCACCACATTGTAATTGTTGACGTGCCCTTATTGTTTGAAGCAGGCTGGGAAGGCTCTTTTGACCTTGTTATTCTCGTGTATGCCCCCCGGAAGGTTCAAAAAAAGCGACTTATGAGCCGGGACAAGATGTCGAGCGAAGAAGCTTCATCCAGGTTAAACGCTCAAATGGATATCGAATCAAAGAAATCCATGGCAAACATACTGATTGACAACAGTGGTTCACTGGTTGAGACGGAAAAGCAGATTGCCATGATAATAGAGAGGCTTGAATCATCCCTTCAATCTGATTAATTGCGGCAACTGCGGAAGTGAGAAAATAACAGTTCTTTGACGAGGAAATCTTATGGAAAAGCGGTCATGGGACCTGATCAGCAAAGAGAAGCTATCTGAGGAAATAAGCCGTCAGATGATCTGGGGGGAGAACATTATGGCTGTTCGTATCGAACTTGCCCCTAATTCATCAGTTTCGATCCATGAACATGAGTCTGAACAACTTACCACGGTTCAGACAGGACAACTGACGCTCCATTTTCCGGAACACGGAGATTTTTTATTAGGGCCAGGGGAGATGCTGATAATTCCCTCAATGGTCCCGCACAGCGCTTTAGCAGGACCGGAAGGCTGTCAGGTCATCGACATGTTTTCCCCAATACGGCAGGATTTCATTGATGGCTCAACGAGTTACTTCAATAAGCCGGCTACAGAGTCCGGCGCTGAGCAGGTTGAACTGGACAAGGCGGCAAAGACCTCACGTGAGGACCCCTATTCGGAACTCCACAGCTTTCTGGCGGGCGCGGGAATAAGAGTTCCGATCGAGAAGCTCAGGGAGTATCCACTAGATATCGTTTCGCGATACACCTACGAAAAGGAATGTATCACCATGGGGCAACTCCGGCAAATTCTGGGTTTTGACAAGAAGCAGGCCAAAGACATGCTGCGGACCTGGAAGCATGGGGATGATCACAGTGAGTCGAGTTACAAACGAAACCTGGAACGAGTCGTTATCGTGCCCAATATCTATGAGGCTCCGCGTCCGGTAGTGGATCCCGATTCTGAAACTGCAAAGGAAGAAGATGGACGAGAAGAAAATCCTGAAAATTAAAAACGCAGTTAAGAGAAATTTCGAACAGAGCCCAGACCAATATTCAGATTTTGAGAATAAATACGGTTTCTTTTATTCTCTGAACGCTGTTCTGCTCGATAAGCTCAAGATTCATTCCGGCGCCAGGGTCCTTGACATCGGGTGCGGCACAGGGGC
>DYRE01000272.1 GCA_020718965.1 Desulfomonile tiedjei | reverse complement strand
GAGGGTGAGGTTCCTGTTGCAATTGCTCTCGTTGGGCGGACGGTTGGGGTTTCTCTATCGCAGGAGCCTGTTTATCGGCCGTAGCGCCTTTATCTGCGATACAATGGTCGTGATTCCTAAAGCACTTTAGTCGGCATTGCTCCGCATAGTATTCGTCATAGCCCGATTTACTACAACACTCATCGCATTGCTCGCGGGTCTGCTTGGAGAAAACCTGGCATGCAGAGTCACTCACAACCGCCATTACCAAAAATGTTACCATCAAGGCCGTGCGGGGCAGAGCGACCAACCACAGAGAACTTCTCACTTCATTGACACCTGAAAGTTTTGTCATGGCTCATCTCCGTAACTCGTCAGTAAACTAGAAACCCTACTTGTTGCTGTTTCCCTTGAGTGCTTTGCACTTCTTTCCCGATGACGCAAAGGTCAAATGTTTTTTCCACATAACCAGAGGCTTTTTTCCCGATTCGTAATCCTGGTCCCATTTGCTGTCTATGGCATCCCACACGAACGACTTGTAACTGAAAGTTTTATCAAACCTAAAGTATAGTGTTAAGGTCCAATCGTCCGTAGTGTTATCATTACAAATAGTTGCATAAAATACATCGAACTCCTTGTTCACTTCATCTATAGCAAGATTTGTTATTCTGGTCACGTATTCCTGATGGTTATGCTTCTTGAAAGACGGCGCATTGGTCTCGGGTTTGTCCCATTCATTGTCTTCCTGTGTTTTCGATTTGACATCGCTGGGTTTCACCCCGCTGATTTGCTCCGATTCCGGAAGAATCTTCCCCTTTTCCATACCAATCAGCCTCTTGGAAGCTATATCTTTATCAGATGATTCTTCCACTGTTTTAGGTAAGATGTTTGGCTTCGCGTCAGCGTCTATTTTCGGTCTGGACGGCGCAAGGTCCTGGCTTTTAGAGTCTGAGGCGGAAAGATTTTCCCCGTCACTCTTTTGAATCTTGTTCGAAACTCCAGTGTTTTTATTTTCCGATGACTGAGCAAGTTTAGGCTTGATTAATGTTGATCCAGTGGCGACGTTTTGCTGATTACCGTCCGGAATTTTAGACCGGAACAATGAGGGAACACAGCTCAGCAAAGAAATACTCAAGAAAACAACAATTAAAATCCGGAAACTAATCACCGTATTTCCGTAGATTCGTTCGATCCAGTTGTCTCTATTGAACATACTCATCAACATGAAGTCAAAAGTTTTCTCCAACCAGTTCCATCGTACAATTTTTTAGCCTTATGTCAATTACCTCAACCACTTTGCAAAATCCAACCCCGGCCATCACGAAAGGGCGCCACATTGTCCATGCAGATTAGGTACAGGGAGAAACCGGGAATAACTTATCTTTAAAAACGACGGAAACGAGGAGAAGGGGAGATTCTGATTCTCCCCTTTAGCCGATCGGATTTGACTATATCCTTTCCTTTGGCTGTTTTCTCGCGAATTTAAAAAAGGAGACTCATTGCCTGGCTGTATTGAGTCTTTCACGTAGACTTGAGAGCTCTTGATAAAGAGCATCGGGTAGGTGATCACCATAGATTTCGAAATATGACTGGATCTCCTGCGCTTCTTTCAGCCAACCATCCACATCTACATTCAATAGCGTGTCCATTGCTTCTGAATCGATGTTTAGCCCAGACAAATCTAGCGATCCCGGAGCCGGCAGATTGCCGATAGGGGTTTCCAGGGCTTCGCCTTGCCCGGTTGTGCGCTCGAAAATCCATTTCAGAACACGACAGTTTTCGCCGTATCCCGGCCAGAGAAACTGCCCGTCCGCATTTTGTCGAAACCAGTTCACATAATAAATTTTAGGTAATTTGTCCGGGTTAACTTGTTGGCCTATTGTCAGCCAGTGAGAAAAATAGTCCGCCATGTTGTAACCGCAAAACGGAAGCATGGCCATAGGATCCCTCCGCAACTGTCCAACAGTTCCCGCCGCCGCTGCCGTGGTTTCACTGCTTACGGTCGCGCCAAGAAAAGTACCGTGCCTCCAGTTGAAGGCCTCTATTGCCAGGGGAACAACCGATGCTCTTCTTCCTCCGAAGAGTATTGCGTCAATTGGAACACCGGCCGGATCTTCCCATTCCGGAGCAATGACAGGGCATTGCCTGGCCGGAGTGGTAAAACGGGAATTGGGATGAGCGGCCTTCCTGCCACAGCCCGGTTTCCATGGCCGTCTGAGCCAGTCTGTGAGATCTTCGGGGTCTGTTTCTGTCATTCCTTCCCACCATACATCACTATCCGGCGTCAATGCGCAGTTGGTAAATATGGCGTTTTCCGAACACGCCAGGAGGGCATTCAAGTTTGACTTGAGACTAGTACCCGTTGCAACTCCAAAAAAACCCGCTTCAGGATTAATAGCTCGAAGCCTTCCATCAGGGCCGAATTTCATCCAGGCTATGTCGTCTCCAACGGTTTGAACTTGCCACCCGGGAAGGGTAGGGACCATCATGGCGAGATTGGTTTTCCCGCATGCCGAAGGAAAAGCACCTGTTATGTATTTGACTAAGCCATCAGGGCTGATCAGCTTTAGAATCAACATGTGTTCAGCAAGCCACATTTCATCACGAGCCTGAACGGAGGCAATTCTCAGAGCGTGACATTTTTTACCGAGCAAGGCATTCCCGCCGTATCCAGACCCATATGACCAGATTTCACGGGTTTCAGGAAAGTGGCAAATATATTTATGATGAGCGTTGCACGGCCATGGCGAGTCAGGATCAGTCTGTTCCAAAGGGGCTCCAACAGAATGGATGGCCCTGATGAAATTTCCGTGTTTACTCAGAACATCCAGCACATTACGCCCCACGCGCGTCATAATGTGCATATTGGCTACAACATACGGAGAATCGGTCAATTCGATCCCTATGTTAGCTATAGAGGAATCGGTAGGTCCCATGCTGTAGGGGATCACATACATAGTTCTGCCCTTCATGGAACCGGAAAGAAATTTAGCCAGCGTGGTCTTCATCTCAAATGGATCCGCCCAGTTGTTGTTTGGACCGGCGTCTTCGCGTCGGACAGAACAAATAAAGGTGCGGTCCTCAACACGGGCTACGTCCAGAGGATCTGACCTGACAAATATACTATTCGGCCTTTTCAGGGGGTTCAGCCAAATCGCGGTTCCTGCATGAACCATCAGGCGAATCATGAGCTGATATTCTTCTTCTGATCCGTCGCACCAGTGAATTCTATCCGGTTGACACATCCTGGCGCCTTGTTCTACAAATTCGTTAAGCTTGGTAAGTTCTATCATTGCACTCCCTAGTGGACTCCCAAGAGCCACAAAACTGACTGCCGGAAAGCCTGTATCCAGCTAAAAACGATCTATTCTACAGGAACTTTCAACGTCGTCAAATTAAATGTGAAATCTCGTTTCACTTTATGGGAGGAATTGAGCACAGACAAAGGCCCTGATACATCTCAGGACTTTTTCATTCGGTTTTTCAGGTCAAACAACAACACTTCATGGATCTGCCAATCTAAAAATCAGTGAGAATATTCGAAACGG
>DYRE01000013.1 GCA_020718965.1 Desulfomonile tiedjei | reverse complement strand
AAAATATTGCCACAAATTTGAGTAAACGACAACGAACAAAAAAAGAGGCCCGAAAGGGGCCTCCATGTTTCAAAACGCATTCCTGATCTCTGATCAACAAATTTCAATGATCCGGAATGTATGTTTGTCAAAAGAACAATAAGACGTGATGGTTATTTTTTCTTTGGCCATTTGTCGGAAAAAGTTACTCTTTTTTCTTTACCCTTTTCATCCTTGAACAATGCGGTACCGGCGGTAACCTCTATGGGAAAAGAAAAATCGCCCACATTTTCCCACCACTTTTTTGCAAGCGCTCCTGCCGAAGTCTTGAGTTGCTGCATTTTCTGAACGTTTTCAGCTCCAACCATAAGGCTTGTAATAGTCGGAAGCGTTTCATTGGTGGTAACAACCTTAAGTTGACTGGTTTTTCCCGCAGGAATCCAGCTATCTTCATAGGAAAAAGCAGTATTAACCTCAAAGCCGTCAAATGCAGTGCTAAATGTCAATTCATCCAGCATTACCGGAGTCTTGTTGGGGTTCTTAATGTTGAATATGTATGCCATGTTCAGGATAGCCCCTGCCGCCAGGACTTTCCCAGGTTCCTTTTCATCTTTATAATCAACTCTTGGTTTTACGAAGAATGGCTGTATGCTAGCGACTTCGATCCTGTCCAGAGTGATTACCGGGGCTTCAAAAGCCATGCAAGCCGATATAAAAGCCAATGAAACCAAAAATGCGGAAGCGATTAACACTGCCCCCTTTTTCATATTCCCTCCTTGTGCTGCCATAGTGGTGATGTTAAGAGAGCCATCTTTTCCTTCGTTTATAGTGCTTCACATCTCTGAAGCTTTTTCGTCCGCCGACGTCAGCGAGTCCCAAATAGAAATCTCTGATGTCAGGGTTTTCCTTAAGTTTCTCCGAAGTGTCATCCATAACGATACGTCCATTTTCCATGACGTATGCGTAAGGAGCGACAGTCAGGGCAAGCTTGACATTCTGTTCAACCAGCAGGATCGGAATCTTTTCCTCTTTGTTGAGACGTTGGATTATCTCGAAGATTTCTTTTATCAGCAGCGGCGCCAAACCCATCGAAGGTTCATCCAGAAGCATCAACTTGGGCTGAGCCATCATGGCGCGACCGATAACGCACATCTGTTGCTCACCTCCGCTGACAAATCCCGCCATCACGTTGCGACGTTCCTTGAGCCTGCGGAAATAGTGATAAACCATGTCTAGTCTGTCACGCAGTCCAGTTGGCCTCAGATGACCACCTACGATGAGGTTTTCTTCAACAGTCAAGTGCTCAAAGACCCGTCTTCCCTCGATGATCTGAAAGATACCCCTCTTGGATATTTCTTCAGCCGGTAGCTTGTGAATCCGGTCACCCATGAATTCTATGCTACCGTCGGTAACTTCACCGTCTTCGTGATTCAGCAAACCTGAAATGGCTTTCAGTGTAGTACTCTTTCCTGCGCCATTGGCTCCAAGAAGAGCTACTATTCCGCCATGCGGGACCTCTATTGAGACCCCTTTAAGCACAAGAATGACCTCGTGATACCTCACCTCGATATTGTTGATCTTCAAGATGCTATTTTTCTCGGCCACAACCGTCTCCCTTTTCTGCCATGCTGACCCGTTACCATTTCAAGGGCCGCAGACTGGGGAACACAAGACATTCCCCAGTCATGGTTACTACCATCCAAGCCACTTGGGCCATTGCTCTGGGAATTTCTCTTTCATGTTAATTTTTTCAAAGAGAACTATTTTTCCGTCTTTGATGATGTAAAGACTTGCCACCGGTGTAGGCCGGTGATCTTTGTCCGTTATCGTGTATGGTCCAACTCCGAGGGCATTCTTGGTATCAAAGGGGTACCAGTCTCTAAGGCTTTCAAGAGCGGCCTTGACAGACGGACCGTCTATATTGCCCTTCTTGTCGGCTCTCTGAAGGCCTGCGGCGCCAAGAGAGACTTTCAGCCATCCCTGAACCGTCCTTATATCACGCTTTTCCATGGGAACGCCTGGATTTAACTTTTGGGCGTACTCCCTGACCTTGTCCATATATGGAACATCCATGTTGAGGAACGCGCATGATGCGGCGCCGATGGTACCCTCGCAGGCCTTGCCGGCCATTCGAAGGAGGTTGTGGTCCAGGCCCCAATTGTTCGTAATGTTGTCGGCGGTAAACTTAAGGGCGTAAGAATCTTTAATGGCGGTTGCCACGGACATTACGGTATTGCCGTGCCACACTACATTTGCGCCTTCTTCTTTGGCGGCAAGAACCTGGCTCTTGGCGTCAAGAGCTGTCAAGGACACGTCCTGATCTTTAGCAACTTCTATTCCCAGCAACGCTGCCTGATCCTTAATAGCCTTGATTGGAGCGCTGGAATAAGGGGAGGCGAACATGTAAAAACATACTAGTTTGGGCTTTTTGCCCGCTTCCCGATCGGCCTTCCATTTGTCACTCGTTTTCCAAACTTTTTCATACCATGCGGTAAGCGCCGCTCTAGCGTTTGTTGAATAATCCGTACTATAAATAAAGTTGTACGGTGTTTTTGCTGGATCGCACAAATGGCCGGACAAAGAGTCCGAGATTGTAACCATCTTGTCCTTGTTTACCGTAGGCGAAAGGGCTTCGGTATCTCCAGTTCCCCACTGTAAGAGCAGTTTAATTTTGTCCTGATCTCTAAACCGCTTGTAGATCGTTATAGCTTCCGGAACCCTGTAACCATAGTCGAATAGACGTAGTTTTATTTTCTTTCCGTTAATCCCACCATGATCATTGATGTAGGTTACACATTCCCTGACTCCAAGGGCCGCGTCCTTACCTACATCCGATGTAGCCCCAGTTAGATCATTGATGGATCCAATTGGGATTTCATCGGCGGCATACGCCAAGGAACAGGAAAACGCCATAATTAAACTGAAAAGAAGAATCCTCTTACTCATTCGAAACCTCCGTTTTGCTTTTCATCAGTGGTGAATGAAGTCTTTGCCTGATAACGACCAGTCTATCTTTTTTTGCGCACCTCCTTCCGGATAAACAGGTAGCAGTAGGCTACTTACCAGTGTACGAGAACGGCCAAAGGTTGAAATAGTTTTTTATTTGCCAGTATCTGTATGAAATGCCATTGGGTTCATAGATGAGGAAGAAGATTATCGCTAATCCGAAAACGGACTCCTTGAAAAATATTATTTTTGTTGTTACCCAACCCCACTCCGGGTACGAAGTCATCAGGACATCACTAAGACCGAGAACGCCCATTTCCAAAAACTTGAAAACCAAAACTACAAAAGCTGACCCAAATACAATGCCCTGTATACTACCCACGCCCCCGATCAGAATAATCCCCACCCACAAAAGGGAATAGAACCATTCGTAATTCTCGGGGCTGACAAAGAACAGGGCGCTGATCCAAAATGCCCCTGCTATACCGGCAAAAAAGCCTGCCACAAAGAACGCCAGCAGCTTGTAGACGATAATGTTGACCCCCATGGTCTCAGCGGCAATATCGTTATCCCGTATAGCTATCCATGCCCTGCCGATTTTAGAGCGAAGCAGATTACCCATCGCAACTAGGCATATCAAAACCAGTATCACAGAGAAATAGTAGATCTTTTCATCGCTATCTATAACCCATGGGCCGATTTTTATGACACCTGGCGGAAGAGGGAAAGATTGTTCCCGACCCCCTATCTTGCTCAACTGTGTGATCACCAGCCGCAATGTTATCCACTGGGCCGCCATCGTGGTCATAATCAGATAAAAACCTTTTACCCTGGCGGAAGGTAAACCGAATAAGACCGACCAGATAGCAGCCGCAAAGCCGGCGCAAACTATGCTAATAGGATAAACTAGGCCTGCGTCGACCATGAACTGAGGCCAAGGAAGAAACAGAACCATCATGGCGCTGGTATATCCTCCAACAGCCACAAACGCGGCGTGCCCAAGTGTGATTTGGCCACAATAACCGATAAGAAGCTGTACCCCGAGAGCGGCGAGGATATAATAGTTGATAGTGTAAAAAACACTCATCCATTGGGAACCGACAAGGTATGGGACTGCTGCCAGCAATACTACCATGACGATCATCTTACTTTTTATAAAATTTGTTCGCCACCACTTCTGATCATCCGCGTAGGACTCAAAATAAGTTCCACAAGGTAGATAGCTCATCGGTTATACCCTTTCTATGCGTTCCCAGCCCCAAAGGCCGTACGGTTTGAATAGGAGAAAAATTACCATGAAAACAAACGGCGCAACCTCTTTGGAGCCAGGAATATATGCCTCTCCATACCCACCTGCCAGATTTTGTAATATGCCTATGGTTATTCCACCTACAATGGCCCCGGGCACTGAGTTCAAACCACCCAAAACTACCGCCGGTAAAACCAACAAACCAAGACTGCTGACCGAATAGTTCAGTCCGTTTATATTTCCGAGAAGTGTCCCGCCAACCCCGGCTGCCATGAATGCGATCGCCCACGCTAGAGCATAGACAAATTTTGCGCTTACACCAAGAGATAGAGCAGCCATTTCGTCGTCAGCGCAAGCCTGCATAGATAATCCCCACCGGGTGTACTTAAAGAAGCAGATGAAAATCACCATGAGAATCATGGCCGCTATAAAACTCCAAAGGTAAACCGCTCCTACTGTGATACCCCAGATCACAATGGGCTCTATAGAAAAAATTCTGGGCAAAAAGACCTGGGTATCAGTGTCCCAAATCATAAAAACCAATCCCTTGAAAAAGAATGATAGCCCAACCGTGACCATGATCACGGCCAGCACCGGTTCGCCTATCATTTTCCTAAGGAATACCCGCTCAGTCAACAACCCTAAAATTAGCCCAATGAAGATGGTACCTATAAGCGCTAACACAAATGCGTAGTTGACGGGCATTATAGTTACAAATTTTTGATAAAAGGCCAGGCAGACGTACCCACCAATCATGGTAAGCTCACCCATGGCAAGGTTTAACACCCCGGAACATTTGTAAATGAGTACCCAGCCCAGAGAGACGAGCGCAAAGATCGACCCGAGCATCACTCCGGTAACTATTAGTTGAAGAAAGAGTTCCATTTACTTGTTTCCTCCTTCCTTAACATCCTGAATTCGAATATCTACCTTGATCTTGGAAACCCTTCCGTCTTCGTAAGTGATAGTTGTGTCCATGTGAAGAATCTCTTTGTCGCTGTACAGAGTGTCTATGATACTCTTGTACCGATTTTCCACAAACGCTCGGCGGATTTTCCTTGTTCGGGTCAACTCGTCGTCATCAGCGTCAAATTCCTTGTAAAGATTTGAGAATCTTCGAATCTTGGCCGATTCCGGGATTGACTTGTTGACGTCTCCTATGGCTCTCATGATCAGGTCGTAGACTTGTGGAATCTGAGATAATTCAGGGTAGCTCGTGTAATTTATGCCGTGATCCTCGGCCCACTTGCCAACTGTGTTGTAATCTATACATACAATAGCCGTCACATTAGGCCTGTTGTTGCCTACTATAAGGGCCTCCCTGATATAGGGGCTGAATTTCAGACGGGCCTCCAGAAATTGAGGGGAGAATTTCCGACCGTCTTTCAGGATCATTACGTCTTTGGAACGATCAAAAACAACTAGATGCCCATCATCGTCGATAAACCCTGTATCCCCTGAATAAAGCCACCCGTCTATAAGGGCTTTTGTAGTCTCTTCAGGTGATTTGTAGTAACCGACAAAAACTGATGGACTTTTCGAGAGGATCTCGTCGTTATCGCCTATCTTTATTTCAGTCTGAGGAATCGGAGTTCCAACAGTGTCGAACTTTATGTCCCCATCACGGTGAACTACCGAAATGCCCGCTATTTCTGTCTGTCCATAAATTTGCTTCAGATTGACACCTATCGCGTGGAAGAATCTAAAATGGTCCGGGCCCATTGCCGCTCCACCTGTGTAAGCGTGTCGAACATGGCTTAATCCCAGTTGATCCCTTAGTTTTGAAAAGAGGGCCCATTCTGAAAGCTTTCCGAGTATCTTCCAGAGAAAGGGAACAGGTTTCTTTTCAAATTTCAGTTCAGCGTTGTGATAGCCAATCTTCATTCCCAATTCATAAGTTTTTCTCTTGAGCCAACTCGCATCCAGATACTTTACCTGGACAGTTCTAGTGAACTGCTCATAAAGTCTGGGCGGAGCGAACATTACATGAGGACCTATTTCCCTCACATTACTCTGAGACGTTTCCGGCTCTTCTGGAAAATTGATGGTATATCCTATCTGCAACCCACACGAGATAGACATCATCTGTTCGCCAATCCAGGCAAATGGCAGATACGAAACAAAGTCATCAGCAGGTGTGCATGGATCAACTCTCATAAGGTTTTGACCCATGGTAAGCATGTTGTAATGTGTCAATAGAGCGCCCTTGGGCAATGAAGTAGTTCCTGATGTATAAAACAGAAGAGCGATATCGTCCCCTTTCATTCTGGAAACGAGGTCTTCAAACAGACTGGGTTCGGAGGCCATCTTCTCCCTGCCCAGCCTCATAACTTCTTCAAGACTTATGAGCATCGGATCGTCGTAGTGGCGCATACCTTTGGGGTCGTCCCAAATTATCTTTTCCAGCTTTGGACAGGAGTCCCTTATGGCGAGAGCCTTATCGACCTCCTCCTGACCTTCGGCGACGTAGAACTTGGAATCTGAGTGATCGACAATATACTTAACTTCCTCCATCAGGCAGTCCTGAAAAAGCCAAACACCAACCCCACCTCCGCACATTGCCGCCATTTCAGTCCACAATGCTTCTGGTCTGTTGTCACCAATCATTATTACCTTGTCGCCCTGCTTCAACCCCAATGACACCAATCCCAGGGTTATCTGCTTCACATTTTCAAGGTATTGACCCCAGGTAACGGGAAGCCAGACGCCATATTCTTTCTCCCTCATAGCCACTTTGGAGTCACCAAACTTCTTGGCCTGACTCACAAATAGCTTGGGTAGAGTCAGGTCGCTGGTAATTTCAATCTCACCCTTGATCCCCTGTTCATCTGCGGCTAACATACAGATCCTCCACCTCGCCGAGATAGGCCTTTATAACTTCTGGGTTTTCCTGAATTTCCGCCGGTGTTCCCTCAGCTATTTTGACCCCAAAATTCAGTGCCATCACCCGATCAGACAGATCCATGACAACGCCCATGTCATGTTCCACAAGGATACAAGTGATGTTCCAACGTTTGTCTTCGTTAATGTCCAAGATAAAACGAGCCATATCCTCAACTTCTTCAAGATTCAAGCCAGCCAAAGGTTCATCCAGAAGAATTAATTCAGGTTTTACCGCTAGGGCCCTCGCTAATTCGATCCTCTTCTGAAGACCATACGGAAGCATCCCCGTAACTTCGTTACGAACCGCTTCAATTTCCAGAAGATCTATTATTTCTTCTTCTATAAATTTCCTTGTTTCAATCTCTTCCCTGGAAGTCTTCCCCCAATACAAGCATGAACTCAATAATCCGGATTTGAGGTGTAAATGCCTTCCGAGTCGAATATTGTCCAGGACAGTCATTCCTCCGAACAATTCGATTTTCTGGAATGTTCTGGAAAGTCCCATGTTGGCCCTTTTGTGAGGCGAATATTTGGTAATATCGACTCCCTTTAGGTGGAGGCTGCCCTGCTTGGGGTGGTAAAGACCGTTGACACAGTTCATCATACAGGTCTTACCAGCTCCATTTGGGCCAATTATGGAGAAGATTTCACCCCTATGCACCTGGAAACTCACATTGGTTAATGCGGCCACCCCATGGAAGGATAAAAAAATGTTCTTGGCCTCAAGTATGACTTCCGACATTCAGCGTCCCCTTTTTTTGAATCCATTGGCAGAAATTAAGCGACTTAACTACCAACCAATCTGATCGTTACAACGATTATCCCAGACAAAAGATACATATCCCAATTTTGGTTTACCAATCGGGATACTTATCAAAAGACTAAGAAATCAATGTTACCAAAAACAGTCGCAGTCATCAACTTATTGTTGATTAGTCGACTTCGAGAAATGCTTATCTACCCAAAAATTCTTTGAAACTTCAGAAACCGAGAACAGTGGTTTCCCATGGCGCTGACATGCGTCTAAAACCATGTCAATGATTCTACGCGGATCACAAATCCATTTTGATTGATAACCCGAGTTATTCAAATTTTAAGCCACACCACTTATTTGATTGACGCGAAACGGCGTTAGTCCGTTGCGACTTGATAATGATCATATGGTCAGGTTCAAGATTGATACTATGAGTCATAGGTGACCTAATCATGAAGAATCGGGTATTGAAAAGTCAAGTCGAAAAATGTTATAGGTTAAATGTTTTTGAATTTCATCCTGAACTTTCTTTCAACCAGATCGATCTTATACTATACTATATCAAGTCTTCAAACCTTTTGTTGTAGCCTTTATCTTCGTTTATGTTTTTTGACAATTCCGAAATAATATGATTTTGAGTCATGTCGGTAATTCACTATAATGAAATTAGTGTAAACCAACCGGTTGGCTTCGCTTCATGGGTTAAGCATGCGCTGCCGCACTAAGCAAGTTTACCTTTAGGATTGAATGAGCAAGAAAACAGCCTCCCACAAATTGTTTACCTTGTAGAATGGGCCTTTCATAATTTTATCAGCTCTTTACATGGAGGATTATCAGATGTCTGAAGAGAATGCCCTGTTGAAAGACTCCCGTAACGGAGTGTTAACTCTTACTATCAACCGCCCCAACGCGTTAAATTGTTTTAACATGAGCCTGCTTAAAACTTTCCGATCTACAATAGAAGAGGTCTCCTTTGACAGAGCCATTAAAGTGTTGATCATAACTGGTTCCACGGAGGGTAAGAACGCGTTCAGCACCGGCGCTGACCTCAAAGAACGTGCAGGAATGACTCCGGATGAAGTAAGATTTTATATCCAGACAATACGGGATTTGTTTACTTCTGTAGAGGAACTACCTAAACCCGTGATCGCCGCGGTTAATGGTTATGCGTTTGGAGGAGGCCTGGAACTGGCGCTCGCCTGTGACATCAGGCTTGCTTCAAAAAACGCAATAGTAGGCCTGACTGAAACTTCACTGGCTGTAATCCCTGGCGCTGGAGGAACCCAGCGTCTGCCCAGAGTTGTTGGATTAGCCAGAGCCAAGGAAATGATTTTCAGGGCGAGAAGGATTTCAGCTCAGGAAGGGCTGGAATACGGCTTATTTCTCGAGATTACAGAACCGGAAAATCTCTTGGGAAAGGCTTTAGAAATAGCCGAAGAAATAGCCAAGAATGGGCCGGTAGCTTTAGCTCAGGCAAAATACGCCATTAATAAGGGCTCTGAAGTTAGTCTTCCGGTCGGCCTTTCTATAGAATCCAACGCATACTCTGTAACAATCCCAACGAAAGACAGAACTGAAGGCCTTACAGCCTTTAGAGAAAAAAGAAAACCTGTGTATACCGGTGAGTAAAAGGGAGGACCATGACATGGGCTCATATGAGATGAACTATCCGAAAAAAGTTCAAATTGGTGATATTACTGTTCGAGATGGATTTCAACATGAAGAAATCTGGATTCCAACTGAGGCTAAGCTCTTTTATCTTGAAGAACTTATCCTATGCGGAATCAAACATCTTGAAGTCACAAACCTGGGAAATCCGAGATCTATGCCTCAGTTCAAAGACGCGGATGAGTTGTTCAAGAAACTTAGAGATTCCAAGAAATTGTCCCGTGCGGGAATAAATTGGGACGACATAACTCTAACTGCAATTACAATTCGCGAAAAGGCCGTAGACAGGGCTATTGCAGCCAGAAAAGAAGGATGGGGGCCCGACCGCATTCTAATGATGGTTTCTACGGACGAACAACACCATTTTGCGAACTCTGGAACTACTCTTCCGGCTTATTGGGAAGAAGCCAAACGCTGTATTGAAAAGGCTTCCGATGCTGGGATCAAAATGAACGGCACCGTGTCGACAATTTGGGGCTCTCCCATTTCAGGCCCCACAAAGCTGGAAGACGCTGTAGAATTTACAAAGAGATGGCTGGAAATTGGAGCGCACGATATTGAACATGCGGATCATGATGGAAGCGCTCCTCCAAATCAGGTTTACAAATACTTTTCGATGATTGTAGACGCAATTCCCAACAAGAAATTACACGTTGCGCATTTCCATGTTACTAGAGGATGGGGAACCGCCAATTGTCTGGCGGCTCTTCAAGCCGGAATAGAAATCTTCGAAGCAACTCTGGGCGGTCTCGGCGGCCAGCCGGCCAATTTCCTTGACAGGGTTCCGGTGGGTGGAACTGGGTCATATTATTATCGGGATCCAAATGTGGTCGGATTACAGTGCATCGAGGACATGACCGTCATGATGGACGAAATGGGAATTGACACAGGCATTGATGTAGGCAGGCTGCTGGATCTTGGAACAATGATGGAAAAAACCATCGGTCGCAGATTGAGGTCTGAATCTATCCTGAATGGCAGAATACCTAAAGAACCCAGAATAGAGTTTAAGAGGAAAGGTCTCTCAGAGTTGAAACAGAAGTTCGGGGAGTCGCCAGACCAGAAAATCCCGGCCTCATGGCCCGAAAAATCAACGTACAAACCGAGGGAGGACTAATACATGGCGCCTCTTTGGACCCCTCCATTGGACAGAATAGAGAATTCGAATCTTGTTAGATTTATGAAAGAGGTAAATGCAAAGTTCACACTAACGTTGTCGAATTACCATGAACTGTACCAGTGGTCGATAGATAATCGAGAGGACTTCTGGGAAAGCGTATGGGAATTTGGAGGAATTATAGCCTCCAAACCATATAACAAAATACTTGAGGATTCTCCTGAAATGCTCGGCGCAAAGTGGTTTTTAGGGTCAAAGCTCAACTTTGCCGAGAATCTTCTCCGTTTCAAGGACGATCACGTAGCTTTGGTTTTCAAAGGTGAGAATCAGCCTGTTCGCAAGATGACCTACGCCGAACTCTACGACTCAGTGGCGAGAATGGCGGCTGCGATGCGCTCCGCAGGGCTGACTGCGGGAGACCGTGTGGCGGGATACGTTCCAAACATGAGCGAGACCATAGTGGCAATGCTTGCAGCCACGAGCATTGGAGCCATCTGGTCGTCCTGTTCTCCGGATTTTGGTATCAAAGGAGTGCTGGACCGGTTCGGTCAGATAGAACCCAAGATACTCTTCACTGCGAATGGATATTATTACAATGGCAAGAGTCATGATTGCCTGGAAAAAATATCCGGAATTATAAAAGAACTTCCGAGTATTCAAAAGATTGTGGTCATCCCTTACACAGAGGAAAACCCCGATTTGAGCAGGGTTCCAAACGCGGTAATGTTCCACGATTTTATGTCTAAAGAAAAGAACCTAACCATAGATTTTGAACAGCTCCCGTTTGATCATCCCATATATATAATGTACTCCTCGGGAACGACCGGGTTGCCGAAATGCATGGTTCACGGAGCCGGAGGGACCTTGATCCAGCATCTTAAAGAGCACTTGTTTCATTGTGATCTCAAGCGTTCAGACAAAATTTACTATTTTACTACGTGTGGCTGGATGATGTGGAACTGGTTGGTCAGTGGTCTTGCGATCGGAGCCACTGTAATTCTTTTTGACGGATCTCCTTTTTATCCTGACTCAGGGGCTATTTTTAAACTGGCTGAAGAAGAAGGCATGACAATCTTCGGAACAAGCGCCAGATATATATCAGCAATTGAAAAGGCAGGCCTCAAGCCAAGAGAACTTTACGATCTGTCCTCCCTAAAGACAATGTGTTCAACGGGGTCCCCCCTGGCGGAGGAGAGTTTTAGCTACGTATACAGGGACATAAAAGAGGACATTGATCTGGCGTCAATTTCCGGAGGAACAGACATCGTTTCATGTTTTGCCTTGGGATGTCCAATATTGCCTGTGCATGAAGGAGAACTTCAATGCAGAGGCTTAGGCATGAAAATTCAGGCGTTTAATGGATATGGCAAGCCGGTTCTAGGCGAACAGGGCGAATTAGTCTGTACGGCCTCATTTCCTTCCATGCCCGTGTATTTCTGGAATGATCCGGATTTCAAGAAATACAGGTCAGCCTATTTCTCCGTTTTTCCAAATGTTTGGCATCACGGCGACTATGTAGAAATAACCCAACATGGGGGAGTCAAAATTTACGGTCGTTCGGACGCTACCTTAAATCCATCAGGCGTAAGAATTGGTACGGCCGAAATATACCGACAAGTCGAATCGTTGGATGAAATAGCGGACAGTATTGTGGTTGGTCAGGATTGGGAAAATGACGTCAGGGTGCTGCTTTTTGTCAAAACGGCCGCGGGAGTTGAACTTGATGACGCCTTGAAACAGAAAATTAAAAAAACAATCAGGGACAATACGACACCGAGACATGTACCCGCCCTGATACTGCCCATCGATGAAATCCCTGTTACTTTAAATGGCAAGAAAGTGGAATTAGCGGTTAGAAACGTAATTGAGGGGAAACCAGTTACGAATAAAGACGCTTTAGCTAATCCACAAGCCCTGGATAAGTTTGCAAAAATGCCTGAACTCAAAAAGTGAATCGGTTAGGTCTGTGGGAGTCTGCCACCGTTTGCGTTCGGTGGCGGCTCCTATCTCTGAATTTTCATATCGGTTATCATATTCAACGTTCATTGAGGCGTCTAAACTCCCAAGGGGGAACAGGTTTCCTGTGTGACCAAAGTCCAATTTTCTGTTGTCTAGCATGCGCCTCCAGGTCAGCCAGTTCTTTCTCCTGACCTGCGTACCTTTTGTAATGCCATGCTAAGCCGTTTTTCACCAGAGCATGGTTTAAGGATACGTTTCCCAATCTGACCCAGGAAACTGACCTCCCAAATTGGTCATGATCTTCAGGGATGACTTCGACAATCTTTCCAAAAACCATCTGGCTCGTGAACCGCCTTGCCCTCGTTCCAAAATCCTGACCTCTTTCGGGGCAATCTACACCATAAAGTCGTATTCTTTCTGTTGACCTTCCTTTAAGCACTTCAATCGTATCACCATCAAAAACCTTGACAACCCTGCCTTCCCAGGCTTCACAAACCTGACAAAGCGAAAGAATGAGGAATATTGATATGAACTGAACTCTTTTCGCCGTATCGTTCATCCATCGTACCTCAGAGCCAACATCAATCCTCGTCCAGAACACGAGCCGAATTTCATGAAACCTTCATGATAGGACCCGATACAATTCTTTCCTAATTCAGCCCTCACGTATCCTTTCGGTCAGGAGTGTAATTTAAAACCATTATTGTTATGTCGTCCGACTGAGGAACCGCTCCGCAAAATTCATCTATTTCCATCAAAACTTTTCCTGTAATTGATTTTGCGTCTTCGCCCCTAATGCTTTTAACAGTTTTTAGCAACTTTTCATCGGAAAAAGGCTCTCCTTCAGCATTAAAGGCTTCCGTGACTCCATCGGTATAAACAAGTAGACCTCCATTTGGAGATAAAGTGGTTTTACCCACCTTAAAAAGGCCCGGCTCCATAATGCCCAGAAGTGGCCCGCCTATAAGATCCAAGAATGTAACTGGGGCTCCGTTAGTCCAAATTAGAGGCGAGTTGTGGCCCGCATTAGCATAGATGAAAACACCACTATTTAAATCTAGAATGCCCAGGAAAACGGTAACAAACATGCAAGTTGAATTGTTTTTTGCAAGAAGCATGTTGATTTTTTCCAGTGTTTCGTCGATAGGCGTGTCAACCGTAGTGCAGGCCTCGATCAAATACTTTGTCACAGACATGAACAGGGCTGCGGGAGTCCCCTTGCCGGAAACGTCCCCTACAGATATACAAAGATGGTCATCATCCAGCAAAAAGAAGTCAAAAAAATCTCCTCCAACCTCTTTCGCCGGCCTCATCAAAGCGTGAATGTCAAAGTCTTTACGGTCCGGGAAAGCTGGAAAACTACTCGGAAGCATGCTTTTCTGTATATCCCCCGCAATTCTCAGTTCGCTTTCAATTCGTTCCTTCTTGGCCGTGGCCTGGGTAAGGTCCTTCATATAGGACCGGAGTGACCTGGACATACTCATGAAAGACCGTGCTAGTTGACCGACCTCATCTAGCCTGTCCTTCTCAGCAAGATCCACATCGAAATTGCCCTCTGCAACTCGCTGCGTAACATGAGCCATCCGCTTGAGAGGCGCCGAAAGAGAACGCGCTACCATTAGACTTGTGGTGGAAAGCAGGAGTATTCCGGCGACACCTACAATAAGCAGAATCTGTTCAAGAGTATAGGTCTGTTCGAACAATTCATCCTTTGGAATCACAACTCCCAGTCGCCACCCAAAATCCGGAAGGCTTGAAAACGCAAGAAAAGATTCTTTCGCCATCAAACTATGACCAGCGTCAAGAAAACCTGATTCCTGTTTTAACATCGCCTCGCCGATGCTCCCTAATTTGGGGTCGCCGAGCTTATCAGCCAAACCTAATATCGTTTCCTTCATAATTAGGTCTCTATTAGGCCAAACTATAAGATCTCCCTTGTTCGAAAGAAGAAAAGCGTACCCGGTCTTTTCGACCCTGATTCCAGAAACCATGTCTGTCAAGTGGTCCAGGGATATGTCCGCTGTAATGATTCCTTTAACATTTTCCTTGACCGGTTTCAGGTTTCCCTCCATGAACGGATGTGAATAGGTGATCATAAGGGTATCGCCGCCACCCTCGTCATAATATGGATCACTCCACAGAGGTTTTCCCGTCTCCATTGGTTTTTTGAACCACTCCCGTTCAAAGTAATCGTATGAATCAGCGAGCTGAACAAACAATATCGCGCCATTCTTTTTGTAATAGTAAGGGGCATAAGCCTTCAGACCCGGTTCAAATCCAAATGGAACAAACGATGCGGTAGATCCGTAGATGTCACTGTTGCTCTGCACTGTCTTCTTGAGCAGTTTATCCAGGGATATTCGATCCCATTGGCCGTATCCAAGAGCATCGGCAAGATTACCGGTTACTTTAGCAATGCAGGTTAACTCCCCGGCTAAATGTCCAGCCGTAACTTTTGCTACGTCCAAAGCATAGGAGCGGGCGTCGCATTGTACTATTGATCGAGAGAATATTCCCGTGAAGCCCAGTACGATCGCAAGCACCAAACTTGTACTCACAAGAACCAACAATGTTATTTTAGCTTTAATGCTTGAACGAAAAGAATTCAGCATGACTTTATATCCTCTCAGATGACGTAGAATTTTGAACGGGATGATGTGGTGAAATCTTGATGATTATATCAGTTGCGCAACAATTTATTATTAAAAGCCTCTTCTAATGAATCGAACGTGGGAACAATCAGTGAAAATTTACTAATCTCAAAAACCTTTTTCACTAATCCCCGCAAACAGCAACAGGCCAATCCTCCATTTGCCTGACAGGCTTTCTGAGCGATTATAAGAATGGACCTCAAGCCTGCGCTGCTAATATAGTCCAACCCTGAGCAATCAATCGCAATTCTGTTTGTTCCTGTATCTATACTGTTCATAACTTCGGCCTGAAATTCGGACGCGGCAATGGTATCCAACCTACCTGTCACCGCGATTATTAATACTGAATTCTCTTGTTTGAATCTGACTTCCACTTCATCCTCCTGGTCAGCGCGCCAACATAGCCGAATTACTGTTTATATGTTTCCAAAAAGTAAAACAATCGAACACAGCGAATTCCTAACAAACTCTTCAGGATTCATCTCACATGGCGTAATCGTTTAAAGTTTCCAAAAATTCACCAAATTTATTCCTTAGGACATTCTTTTTCTCACATATATGGTCTTGACCACTCTAGCAACCGTC
>DYRE01000271.1 GCA_020718965.1 Desulfomonile tiedjei | reverse complement strand
TGGGTCGCTACAGTTTTTTTTTAGTCGAACACGAATTGGCAAAGCCATGCGGGCGGTTTCTTTTAATCGGAGAGCGGCAGCTCTGATGGGGGTAAATGTTCACCTGATAGTGCTGCTGTCTTTTGCGTTAAGTGGAGCGCTTGGGGCTGCCGCAGGCATTATCATTGTTCCTATAACCACACTGTCCTATGAAATTGGAGTAATGCTGGGGCTGAAAGGATTTGCGGCAGCGGTTCTGGGAGGTTATGGGAACAGTCTTGGAGCTGTTCTGGGCGGTTTAACCCTGGGCGTCCTGGAATCCCTGGGGGCTGGTCTTATTTCTTCGGCGTACAAGGATGTTATAGCGTTTGGAATCCTTTTGCTGGTTCTCTTCATAAAACCAAACGGACTTCTAGGTTACGGAGACGCGGAGCGACTTTAAATGCGCCAATTATTGCGTGCGAACAAATCGCTCCTACGTTTGACCTGTTTGGCGACATCAATTGTCTTTTTTCCACTCCTGGTATCTAATCCATATTATCTGAACGTCGCCAATATCATTGGCCTTAATGCCATAATTGTAGTGGGACTGACTTTGCTCATTGGTTACGCAGGTCAGGTTTCTCTTGGGCACGCGGCCTTTTATGGTCTGGGCGCATATATTTCCGCTATACTCACGGTCAGTCACGGTTTGAATCCCTGGCTAGCGCTAATCATGGCTACTCTGATCACGAGTTGCATTGCTGTGATCATTGGTATCCCCACGCTCAAACTCCAGGGACATTACCTTGTCATGGCCACGCTCGGTTTCAACCTTATCGCCAACATCATTATCGTTCAATGGGATTCGGTCACCGGTGGGCCATCAGGATTCCCTGGAGTTCCTCCTCTTAGCGTTGGGTCGTTGTCCTTTGACACCGACGGGAAAATGTACTTCCTTATCTGGTCGTTTTTGTTCATTGTCATTCTGCTGTCTTTGAATCTTGCGAATTCGAGAGTTGGCAGAGGCCTAAAGGCTCTTCACGCAGGTGAGTCGGCTGCCAACTGTGTCGGAATACCAACCAGCGCTTACAAGGTAAAGATGTTTATTTTCAGCGCAGCGCTTGCGTCTTTGGCCGGAAGCCTGTATGCGCATTACCTTTCTTTCGTAAGCCCCAAGACCTTTGACATTTTTTTCTCGGTTGAACTGGTAACGATGGTAATTGTTGGGGGAATGGGCAGCATCTGGGGAGGATTATTTGGCACAGGATTCTTGACTTCACTTCCTAATGTCCTGCACTACGTCGATGAGTACAAAGACATCATTTATGGACTGATTCTTGTTCTGATCCTGATATTTGTTCCGGAAGGACTTCTTGTTTCGGCGTCTCGTCGATTCCGATCCAGGAGAGATCACATCGAGAGTGAAGTTCTGGAGACTGATACCCAGCAGAGCTCCGAAAACTCTTTTCCCTGGAACAACTTTCCAATATCATCCACCAGACATTCGGAATCAGATATGATGTCACGCGAGCCGATCCTGCGAGTACACAATGTGTCTCGAGGTTTTGGAGGTGTGCTGGCTGTCTCGGAAGTCTCTTTTGATATTCCGGATGCGTCTGTTACATCCTTGATAGGACCTAATGGAGCCGGGAAAACTACCATCATAAATCTCATATCAGGAGTCAATAGATCCCACGGTGGCCGGATTCTGTTTCAAGAAAGACGAATCGATTGCCTTCGACCCTATGAAATTGCCGGTATGGGGCTGACCAGAACCTTTCAGAATGTTCAGGTATTTGACAACATGACTGTTCTGGAGAATGTAATGGTTGGGATGCATCCAAAAACAAAGAGTGAATTTCTTACATCCATGCTTCGTCCCCCTTCTTTTAGAAAGGAAGAGAAGGAGATAAGAGATCGATCTATGGAGTCCCTGATTTTTCTGAATCTGGAACAGTCTGCGCATACCCCGGCCAGTGAACTTTCATTTGGCGATCAAAAGAGACTGGAGATAGCCAGGGCTATAGTTTCTTCTCCCAAGCTTG
Source organism: Desulfomonile tiedjei (assembly GCA_020718965.1). Lineage (GTDB taxonomy): Bacteria > Desulfobacterota > Desulfomonilia > Desulfomonilales > Desulfomonilaceae > CAJBEZ01. The sequence continues at coordinate 1,540 of DYRE01000271.1, read as the reverse complement.
TTCTACTTGACGAACCTGTGGCTGGTCTAAACATGACTGAATCTTTCAAAATTGCAGACATCATACTCGAGATGCGTTCCAAGGGAATGTCTGTTCTCCTCGTTGAACACGATATCAACGTTGTGATGCGAATTTCAGACAAGGTTGTTGTGCTTGACTATGGGACAAAAATAGCCGACGGGTCACCGCTGGAGGTTCAAAATAACAGGGATGTTCTAAACGCATATCTTGGAGGGGTTCTTTAACTGATGCTCAGGATTGAAAACCTCCACGCCTATTACAGGGGCAATCATGCATTGAAGGGAGTGTCCTTAGAAGTTAGCCAGGGTGAGATCGTTTGCCTGATTGGTTCTAACGGAGCTGGAAAAACAACTTTATTGAACTGTATTTCCGGTTTGCACGAGGATCGAACAGGAGTTATTATATTCAGGGACCAGGATGTCTCTCGGTCGCAGGCCCATGAATTGGTGGGTTTGGGGCTCGTGCAGTGCCCTGAAAATCGACAATTATTTGGTCCGATGACCGTAGAGGAAAATCTTCAGATGGGGGCTTATCTGAGATCGAGTCACATGCGGTCATCTGAATTGCGTAGAGAAATTGAAAAGTTATTTGAGAAATTTCCAGCCTTGAAATCTCGCCGGAAACAGAGAGCCGGCACTCTCTCCGGCGGCGAACAGCAGATGGTGGCTATATGCCGGAGCCTGATGTCAGATCCTAAACTTCTAATGATGGATGAACCGTCGCTAGGTTTGGCGCCCATGGTTGTTGAGGAAATCTTTGGAATAATCAGGCAGCTCCAGCTTGAGGGAACAACAATCCTGCTAGTGGAACAAAACGCCATGGGAGCGCTTTCTGTATCTGACAGGGCCTATTTGATAGAGACAGGACGTTTGACAGCAAGCGGACTATCTAGTACGCTCCTGGCCGACAAGAAGGTTCGAAGGGCATATCTTGGGTACGATTTTAAATCCTGAGTTTTAGGCGATCATTTTAATATTACTTGTCATTTGGAAAAATGGCGTCAGAAGAAGTATCACACACCAAGTTATATAAATCTAATTCGAGGTTCTTTTTCTTCATCCATGTTGATTTTTCAATCGACAAAAGTTCTTGTTTAAGGAGGTCCTATGAAAAAGTTAGCGGCAGTTTTTGCATTGTGCCTATTGCTTTTGGCTTCCGGAAGTCCTGAGGCCGCAGAACCGATCAAGATTGGAGCGGTCTTCTCTCTGTCAGGTCCCGCAGCCGCTATTGGCACGCCAACCAAGCTGGTTACTCAGATGGTGGTTGAGAAGATTAACAAGGAAGGTGGAATAAATGGCAGACCTATAGAGCTTGTCATGGGTGACACCGAATCTGATCCCACCAAGGCGGTAATGGTAGTGAAAAAATTCATCAACGTAGATAAGGTTGCCGCCATAATAGGACCAGACAGGACAGACCTTGGAATGGCGGTAAAAAAACTGGTTGAAGACGCTGGTGTGCCAACTTTTATGACCGTTGGAGGGGACCCGGTGATAATGGGCGGCGGGCCACTGGGGAC
>DYRE01000270.1 GCA_020718965.1 Desulfomonile tiedjei | reverse complement strand
CAGCCATCAGATCTCTCGGTCGTTCGGCTAGAGTAATGTCTTCTTTTGAAGTAGGCAGATTTGTAGACGCTTTTTCCAGCGAGGTATTGTTCAAATCGCTAGAAGAGGGCGAGATAGTTATATTCGCTGGTGGAACAGGCAATCCCTGCTTTACAACCGATTCAGCCGCGGCTTTGAGAGCAATTCAGATGGAAGCCGACGTTCTTATCAAGGCTACACAGGTTGACGGAGTTTATGACAAAGATCCTCGTAAGTACCCTGACGCTGTAAAATTTGATTCGATAAGCTCAGAAGAGGTTCTTAGAAAAAGGCTCAAGGTAATTGACGCCGCAAGCGTCGAAATACTTGGCCGACGCGCTATCCCTACTATAGTACTGAATTTGCATCTGCAGGGAAACATAAGAAGAGCTCTGTCAGGCGAGAAAGTAGGCACTACTATTGTTGCCTGATTTTGATGTAAGAAATTAATTCTTGAGGAGAGGCTGGAGCAGCAATGCTGGAAGATGCGCTCGAAGAAATGAAGTTATCGATGGACAAATCAATCGAGGCCTTTAAGAAGGATTTGAAAAGAATCCGTACAGGAAGGGCATCGCTTGCTTTGCTTGATGGTATGACTCCAAACTATTACGGAACCCCAACCCCCCTAAATCAGTTGGCTACACTCTCAATCCCCGAACCGCGCCAAATTGCCATTCAGCCGTGGGACTCACAGGCTGTTCCGGAAATTGAAAAAGCGATTCTGAAATCTGACCTTGGTTTAAATCCTATGAATGATGGAAAAGTCATTAGGGTAGTGCTTCCTCCTTTAACCTCCGACAGAAGAAAGGAACTAGTGAAGCTGGTTAAAAAAATGGCTGAAGAATTCAAGGTTAGAATTCGCAATCACAGGCGTGACACAAATGAGATTCTCAAGGATTTCAAAAAGGAAAAAGAAATTTCAGAAGACGATCTGCATAAAGCCCAAGAGAGAGTTCAAAAAACTACCGATGACTACATAGCCAAAGTCGATCTAGTGACAGCGGAAAAAGAGTCTGAGATCATGGAAATCTAAGAAAGAGAAATCTTGCTGGTTTTTGGGCGCTCACTACATGATGGTATTCGAGAAAATTAATATTCAAGATTATTCCAGTGATTGGTAGATAGGTTGACTTCCAGTAGCGATCACACGTCTAAAGATTTACCGGTTCATGTGGCCATAATTATGGATGGCAATGGTCGTTGGGCCAAGCAAAGATATATGCCGCGATTGGAAGGTCACCGGCAGGGGGCCAAATCAGTTCGTCGCGCAGTTGAATTCTGTAGAAGTAATGGGATTAAATACCTCACCCTTTACGCATTCTCGACAGAAAACTGGGAGCGACCTGAATCTGAAGTTTCTGGCCTTATGAAACTCTTGACCCAATTCATAGATTCAGAGATCGAAGAGATACACAGAAATGATATTAGATTCAATGTGATTGGCCAATTACAGCGTTTACCTGAGTCTGTAAGACAAAAAATCAAAACCGCTCTGGACAAAACTTGTAACAACAAGACAATGACTTTGAGTGTGGCGCTTTCTTACGGTGGAAGACAGGAAATAATTTCAGCGGCGCTAAAGGTTCATGACAAGTTGGTGTCCGGTGATTTGAGGGAAGATGATTTGAATGACTCAGTTTTTTCATCTTTCCTGGACACCGCCGGTGTGCCGGATCCTGACCTGTTGATTCGAACTGGTGGGGAACTTAGAATAAGCAATTTCCTGCTTTGGCAAGTCGCCTACGCCGAACTCTATTTCACCGATCTGTTGTGGCCAAGTTTCGATGAAGATGCCTTCTGGAAAGCTATTGAAGCTTATCGATCGAGACAGCGCCGCTTTGGCAAAATTTCTGAACAGATTCAATCCTCGGCTTAAGGAATCAGAATGCTTACCTCTAGGATTATCACCGCTGTCATATTGGCCGGTATTATATTGCCAACACTAATATGGGGAGGCCACACAGGTATTTTTGCCCTGGTTACTGGATTTATCCTGCTGGGAGTTTGGGAACTCACAGCACATTTACCCGGACTGGGCAACAATATTTCCAAGATAGTCACCATGCTTCTATCCATATTAGTGCCAGCTCTTTTTCTAGAATGTTCTTCTTCGGCAATTCCCGCTATTGTGGTCTTTTTACCGTTAGCAATAATAGGTATTCACCTCTTTATTTTCACCAGAATCGAAAACACACTCGACTCTAGTTCACAAATGATACTGGCGTGTGTTTACGTTACTGTGCCCTTGGCTCACGTTATTTCAATTTCGCATTTGGAATCAGGTTACCTCTGGATCATATTCACCCTTGTTGTAGTTTGTTTAGGGGATGCCGGAGCGTATTTTGGAGGCAAGAACTTCGGGCGCCATCATTTTTCATCGAATGTCAGTCCCTCGAAAACCGTCGAAGGATTGATAGGAGGACTGATAGGAAATTTACTGGGCATGTTAATAATGAAGGTTATTGCCCCGGATTTTCCTCCTATTTGGTATTTGCTTCAGTTAACGATTATTCTGGCCATAGTCGCCCCGACGGGAGACCTATGCGCGTCCGCATTGAAGAGGAGACTAGGAATTAAAGATTTTGGCTATCTAATTCCCGGCCATGGAGGTGTGCTTGACAGAGCCGACAGCCTGATTCCTGCTTTCCCCGTGGTTTTTTATTTTCTCAGTCTTTCCGGCCAAGGAACTTTTTAATGAAAGGCATTTCGATACTAGGCTCTTCAGGTTCCATAGGGATGCAGGCTCTCGATGTGATCAGACTTAATGGTAACTCTCTTCGTGTGGTCGCTTTGGCATGTGGATCCAACATCAATCTGCTTGAAACGCAGATCAGGGAATTCAATCCTAGACTGGTCTCGGTAATCGATGAAGAAGCGCGGCGGGAAATTAGGTTTAGGCTCAGGGACTACTCCAGTCCAATAGAGATTCTTTACGGAAGCGAAGGGCTTGAAGCGGTTTCAAAAGTTGAGGACGCTGAAGTTGTTGTTGGAGCGCTTCCTGGCAGTGTAGGCTTGAAGCCTGCGTTTTGGAGTTTGGCTGCTGGCAAAAATTTGGCGCTGGCCACTAAGGAAGTCCTTGTCATGGCCGGCAAGATCTTTATGGACGAGGTGAAAACCTCGGGAATAAATCTGCTTCCTGTTGATTCAGAACAGTCTGCGATTTTCCAATGCCTCCAGGGAAATCTGGATCACGAAGTCAAGCGGATCTTGCTCACAGCTTCTGGAGGCCCCTTCCGAATGAAGTCGGCAGCAGAGATGGCCAGTGTAGGAAAAGAGGAAACCCTCAGACACCCGAGATGGAAAATGGGTCCTAAAGTAACTGTTGATTCGGCGACACTTATGAACAAAGGACTGGAGGTTATTGAGACACGATGGCTTTTTGGGATTGAAGCCCGAAGGATTGAAGTATTGGTTCATCCGCAAAGCATAATCCATTCTATGGTCGAGTTCTCTGACGGATCAATAATGGCTCAGTTGGGGGCTACCGACATGAGTATTCCGATAAGATATGCGCTAGCCTATCCTCACCG
>DYRE01000269.1 GCA_020718965.1 Desulfomonile tiedjei | reverse complement strand
GTCCCGGCGCCAATATGGAGCCAGATCAACCCAATAGGCTCGCTTTATCATCCGAAGACCCTAATAAAATATTGCCCAATGCAGGGCAGGCTGTTAGGTTGCCTACTCAGGATGAATCATCCCCAAAGGAGAATTTATCTCCAAGCGTTCCAGCTTCATCTTCGCCCGATCCTGTAAACCAAAATGTCGTTGTTTCAGGTTCAGAATCTCAAAAAGATAACAAGGGAGTTGGAGGCTCCAGTGACGTCAAGTCGGCTTCCGACCAGACGGCCTCAGTAACTTCTACTGTAGAATCGGCAAACAGGCCATCAAAAGGAAAAGCGCTCAATCAGGGCGGTAACGCCCAGTCTTCTGAGCCTCCCAATAGCGCCAGCGGGGGCGTTACGCCAACCAGTCGGGAAAAGACCGATAAGTCGACCATGTCGGAGGAGTTTCAACTTCCGGGGTCCATACGCGTAAAGATCCAAAACTATTCTGGGATACAGACTCGATGGGCGCTTATGATTCTCCTTGACAATTCTGAGACAATGAGTCGAGAGTCCAAGCAATGGTCACCCGCAAGAATTAAACTCGCCAAAGACGCTGTTTCAAAGGTGATAGAGACGATTGGGCCTGCTTCAAAGATCACTATGAAAGATTTTTCATGTAAAGGTGATTCCTCAAAAGATAAAACCCCTTGTCCGGCACATTCACTCTTTGAATGGACAGAATATCCATTTAAAGGACTCAAGGAAAAAGTTAACGGGGTCGGACCAGGAAGACCGGGAAATCCGTGCGTGGCAGTTCTCCAGTCAATTAAAAAAGATTTCAATGGAGTTGAGCGCAACGTTCCCAGACTTTTATTCATTACATGCGGTCAATCTAAATGCCCACCCAAGGAAATTCGACGTGTTTTGAGTCGCCAGATTCCTGGGGCCAAAGTGATTGTGGATGTCCTGGCGCTGGGGATTCCTCTCAAACGAGTCCCGGCATACTCCATGTTTGCCAAGAAGACGGGGGGACTGTTTATGGCAGTGGAGAATCCTGCCCAGTTGGAAACTGCCCTGATTCGCTATAAAAAAGCGCTGAAAGTGCTCACGTTAGAAAAAATTGAGATTCGCAACGACAAGGCCACGGTAATGGTGTCTCCCGACGAGGAAATTGCTCTGGTTCCTGGTTCATACGCGGTTATCCTGCCCAAAATCAAGGGAATAGCCGATTCCCATAGGGCTATATCCAATGTTAAAATAAAATCCGGTCACGCCACAATGATAGAAGTCAATCCGAAAAAAGGAAGGGCTTCTGTGAGAATTCTTGACAAACATCGTTCCACCCCGTGATGCGTGAACGCATCGAAGTCAATCTTTGAAAAGAATAGCGACAAAAGATCTTGCGACAGGTCCCTGTTTTGATGTGTAACTTATTTCTTTTATTCCAGAATTAGTTTTAGGAGACTGACATCCATATAGTAAAAACTACCAGCCTCCACCCGGCTGGTCTTGATGGGAAACCCGGCGCTTTTCAATGCCTCAATATCCCTGTAGATCGTGCGGAGGCTTTCGGTAAAATGTGACGCCAGTTCTTTCGGAGTGGCGGGCTTTTTTGCAAGAAGCTTCAGTAACTGCCATTGACGAATTAAGGAATGGTTGCGCATGCTTGCCCCTGGCATTTTGCAGTAACCAGCAGATATTCAAAATATACAAGAGATAGCTCAGAAATCCAATGATTTTTAGCGCTAAAGATGAGGCGACCAACAATGTTTTTTGACGCCAACAGAAGTGTTTCCCCCTAAAAGTCACTATTACCGCCTGACGGAGACTCTCAACGGTATAAGAAGATAATAGTAAATTCTTTGTAGAAGTCTCCCGTCATGCGGCAACCTTAACATTCCCTTTGGGCAACTAAATAACACATGAATCACCTTGTTCAAGTTGTGGTTTCACGTCCTGGTTTGCTAACGCTCTTTTGAGGGCATCCCCTGTTTCCTATTATCCGCAGCCAAGACCGTTTCCAGAACATCCGCATCCCTGCCTGTTTCCTAGTTGTCTCGATTTTAGTCTGGACAGGTTGCCTCCTTCAAAAATCGTCTCCAGTCCTTCAGCTATAAAACCGTTCATTTCGACAGGAATAATACCGCTTTCCTCAAGAACTTTTCGGGGGCTTTCTCCAATCCCACTAACTAACACTGCCCTACAATCCTTGAGGGCGCCAACCATCTCATGCCATCGTTGGGTTCCTCCTCCGGGTTCGGGAGCTTCCCTTTCTTCAATCAACACAAAGTTATCATTTTGTTTTCCCCAGATCTGAAACTTGTAGGCTTCACCGAGGTGTTGGTTGACGAGCATGCCTTCGAGAGACGCTACCGCTACATAAGGACGTCCTTCAAGTGATGCGCCACCGGTGGCCGCCTGTCTCATGAGTTCATTCGTTCTTTCCGGGCTAAGGTCTTTTCCGAGGAGTCCGACAGCATCGGCCCTGCATCTAGCGCAATGACGCATCTGAGGAAGATGCTTTTCCGCTTCCTTGCGCAAACGGGCGATTTCCTTGGGAGAGGGTTCTTTAATATTCTCAAAAGGTGTCCCCTCGTTAGGGAAAATTACCATACAATTCTGAATATCAACGCCCAGTTCAGCCATTTTCTTTGAAACTTCTATCACATGATGATCGTTGATCCCAGGAATGGTGACAGTATTTATTTTTACAATTATACCAGCTTCTTTTAGCGCCCTTACTGTAGCCAGTTGTCGATCCAGGAGAATTTCAGCGGCCTGTCGGCCTCTGTAAATAACCTTTCCGTCCCTTATCCAACTGTAAATTTTTGCCCCTATATCCGGGTCCACAGCATTAATTGTTATAGTCATGTGTGAAAGATTCAGTTGTTTTAGTTCCTTGACATACGGCAACACATTCATACCGTTACTTGCTAGACAAATTAGCAGATGAGGGAATTTCTCACGCACCAGTTCCAGAGTCTTGATCGTCAGTTCAGGTTTTGCGAAAGGATCTCCGGGACCTGCTACTCCGACAACGCTTATGTTTGGCACCTCGGCCACGATTTTTTCCAGATAATCAACGGCCTGTGTCGGGGTAAGAATTGCGCTGGACACGCCCGGCCTGCTTTCATTGATGCAATCATTCTTCCGGTTACAGTAATTGCACCTGATGTTGCAGTCCGGCGCTATTGGTAAGTGGACCCGCGCGTAAGTATGTTTTGCCTCAACATTAAAGCATGGATGTTTTTTCGTATTAATTAGTTGATTCATGGGAAACTCCTTCCTCGGCGCCGCTGTTAATTGAAACCCAATCAGATGTAGGTGTAACCAACAGGGGATCGGTCCTGGGTCGCCTGTATCAATGAGTTGACTATCATATCGAAAAGGTCTTGCGCCCCTCTATAACCTAATTGACAAATTCTCTGGGCCCCAAAACGGTCGTGAATGGGGAATCCCAAACGTACTAGAGGTATGTTCCATTTTCTGGCTAGTTTATAGCCCTTGCTGGAACCTAGAAGCACATCCGGAGCCAATTTCTCGGCTGTTTCTTCTATATCGAAAAAATCGACGTTATCCATAATT
>DYRE01000268.1 GCA_020718965.1 Desulfomonile tiedjei | reverse complement strand
ATCGACGGATTACTCGTCGCATCAGCCTACACCGAAAGAACATCTTATCAGACTCATCTCGCTCCGCTCGTGGCAGAGTATATCGGGATAAAACCCAAGAGTATTTGCGCTCGGGTCGAGCTACTTTGCGCAAGCGGGAGTTCAGCTATAATTTTGGCTTTTGCAATGATCAAGTCTGGGCAGGCAGACGTAGTCATGGTCGCGGGAGGAGAAAAACTGTATACGCCCCAGAAATGGGAAGTTTTCTACAGCGAACTGGCCTCTGTGGATCACGACTGGGATGGAGGTCAGGGACTTGGCTTACCACCACCCGTGTTTGCGATGGTCGCCAAACAACACATGCTTAAATATGGCACCAAGAAAGAGCACTTGGGGACGGTCTCCGTCAAAAACAGGAGAAACTCAGCCAAAAACCCAAAGGCCCAATTTCAGACTCCTGTAACTATGGAAGAAGTCATGTCCGGTAGGATGATCGTACCCCCTCTTACACTCTATGATTGCTGTCCCATTACTGACGGCGCGGCATGCGTTGTACTCGCCGCCGAAGAAAAAGCCAAAGACATGACTGACAAACCGCTGGTTTACATACGAGGCACCGGACAGGCTTCTGTAAACAACATGTCAGGAAATATGCCTAATTGGACTACTTGGGAAGCGCTCAAGATAGCTGCTCAGCAAGCGTATTCAAAAGCACGTGTTGATCCCAAGGAAGTAAATGTCGCCATGACGCATGACTGTTTTACGATTTCCGAAATAATTGAGATGGAGGATCTCGGTTTCTGCAAAAAGGGCGAAGGCGGTTTCTTCGTGGCTGACGGGCAGAACGATTTCGGTGGGCAAGTCCCTACAAACACCGATGGGGGTTTGCTCGGGTGTGGGCATCCGTTCGGCGGGACTGGGATAAGACAGGGCATTGAGGTAATGCGACAACTACGCGGGGACGCTGTTCAGCAGGTTCCAAACGCCACAACAGGGCTTACCCACAATCTCAGCGGTTTCATTGCCGCTCATACTGTACTGATCTACGGGAGGGAAGTCGCATGAGCACTCCTGGAATTTCCATTCTAGACGGGAAATACATGGTCACCATGGATTTGTTCCCTCAACAGTCCAAGGAATTTAACCAGATATATGATTTTTACGAGTATCTTAAACAAGGAAGATTTACCACTACCAAGTGCAAAGACTGTGGGTCGGAACCGTTTCCACCAAGGGTGATGTGTCCTGATTGCTATTCAACCAACTTGGAATGGATAGACTGGCCTACTGTCGGCACAGTAGTTGACGTTACTGAAGAAGCCGTCGGGGTTCCGCTGGGGTTTGGCAAGCCGCCCCTGATTCACGCTTTGGTCGATCTAGAAGGAAAAAGAACTTTTTTTGTCAGAATCATTAATTGCCAGGCAGGACAACTTAAATCGGGAGACAAAGTTAAACTGTCTGTTTTCGATATCGATCCGGTTCCCCAAGAGGTCGGGCGAGAAGTGGTTCAGGTTCCTAGAGTGTTTTATGCGTTTGAACCCATAAAATAGTCAAACATCGTATCAAGATATTCATGATCTATAACTAGTTAACTGTATTATACTTTTGCCGGGCAACAAGATTAAAACAAACAATCAGGAGGGTCAAATGACTTTAGAATGGTTACCGCGGGACAATGGTTCAAAAAATCATATCCTAATCGGTTCAGAGCACTGGGGAACGGAAGCTCCTTGCACGGTTTATGAAAAGAAACCTTTGACAAGCCCAAAGGGAGAAGAAATTCCAGGTTTGTACGTAGCGTGGATTCGTCTGAACAACCCGAACCAGTATAATTCATATACTACGGAAATGGTTAAGGGCGTGATTGCCGGATTCACTGCCGCTAGCCAGGATCGCTCAGTTGTTGCGGCAGTTTTCACCGGGACTGGCGACAGAGCGTTCTGCACTGGAGGCAACACCAAGGAATACGCCGAATATTACAGCAAGAGACCGCATGAATATGGCGAATACATGGATTTGTTCAATGGAATGGTCGATTCCATTCTCGATTGCAAGAAGCCGGTTATTTGCCGAGTCAATGGAATGAGAGTCGCCGGCGGCCAGGAAATTGGAATGGCTTGTGACCTGGCTATCTCGAGTGACCTTGCCATATTTGGCCAGGCGGGAGCAAGACACGGTTCCAGCCCAGATGGTGGTTCTACAGACTTTCTGCCCTGGTTCCTTTCTATGGAAGACGCCATGTGGAATTGCGTGAGTTGTGAGATGTGGAGCGCTTATAAGATGAAAGCGAAAAACCTCATCTCAAAAGCTATTCCTGTCCTGAAACAGGGAGACAAATTCATTCGGAATCCGCTTATTATAACAGAGAGTTATATTAAAGATGGCGAAATAGTTTACGGTGAATTCAAGACCGGAGACGAAGCCAAGGCGGCGAAAGAACTAATGAAAGAGCTTCCCGTAGATTTCACGCTGCTTGACAAGGAAGTCAATAGGGTGATCTGGACCTTCGCCAACCTGTTCCCCGGATGTTTGATTAAAGCTGTCGACGGAATTAGGGCCAAGAAGAAATTCTTCTGGGATCAATCGAAACTACCCAACAGGCACTGGCTCATGGCAAACATGAACTACGAGGCTTTCCTGGGATTCAACGCTTTCAATACCAAGAAGATCACGGGAACAGACGTGATTGACTTCATTAAATGGCGACAGTTGATTGCGGAAGGGGCTCCAGCAATAGCCGAAACTTTCTCGGAAGTCTTGGGGAAACCGAAACAATAATCTGTTGAGTTCAATTCAAATGTTTATAACGGTCCACTCAAATTAAATTTTAGTGGACCGTTTTCCTTATGATTGGACTAGAGGATCCAAAAAATGGAACATAGTTTGATAAAGGTTGAGAAACTCTATGACGGTTCTGTCATAAAAATCGTCCTCAACTCTCCGAAGGCCAACATTCTGGAAGCTGCCATGTTGAGAGAAATACTCGATGTGATTCAGGAAAACTACGGAAACAATGACCTGAAGTTGATTGTATTTGAAGGCGAGGGCAAGCATTTTTCATTTGGGGCCAGCGTACCTGAACATACTAAAGACCGGGCGGCCATGATGCTTAACTCATTTCATGAAGTATTCTATAAGCTTGCAGCTATGGGTACACCGACTATGGCGATCGTCAGGGGCCAATGCCTCGGTGGTGGAATGGAGCTAGCCATTTTTTGTAATTTTATGGTAGCCGACTCAACTGCTGTATTTGGTCAGCCTGAGATCGTTCTTGGAGTTCTTCCGCCCCCCGCTTCAGTAATTTTACCTCTTAAGGTTGGGCAGACATTTGCTGACGAAATAGCATTGACAGGGCGCTCATTAAACGCAAAAGAGGCTGACAGGATAGGACTTCTGAATCTTCTGTGCGAGGAAGGACAGGACGCGTGGGAAATAGCGTCTAAATGGATAGAAAAACATATTCTGCCGAAAAGCGCTTCGAGCCTGCGTGTTGCAAATTTTGCAGTTAGGAATCAGTTTTTCAGATCTATTCGAGAAGAACTACCAAGAATGGAGGGCCTCTATCTCAAGAATTTAA
>DYRE01000267.1 GCA_020718965.1 Desulfomonile tiedjei | reverse complement strand
AGCTGCCGCAAATGCCATGAGAAATTTTATGAATTGTGGGCTCCGTCTCATCATGGTCTCGCGATGCAGCCCTACTCTGAGAAGTTTGCTCTGAAGAATCTGTCACAACAGACGCATGACATAACAATTGAAGGATACCAATATGGCGCCGAAATCACTGGAGAGAACGCCTGGGTAGTAGAGAAAGGGGCTGATGGAGTCAGTAAATATCACATTGACCATGTCATGGGCGGCAAGAATGTCTATTATTTCCTGACCCTTCTGGAACGGGGACGGCTGCAGACATTGCCTCTCGCTTACGATACTCGCAAAAAGGAATGGTTTGACATGGCCAAGAGTGGTGTTCGTCACTTTTCAAACTTAAATGATGAACCGGTCAACTGGAAAGAGTGGCCGTATACTTTCAACACATCCTGCTACGGTTGCCATGTATCGCAGATTTCAACAAATTATGATCCTAGAAACGATTCATATAATACTGTTTGGAAAGAGCCTGGAATCAATTGTGAAACATGCCATGGCCCGGCCCAGGAGCATATTCGTGTTTGCGAAGAGGCGCCCAAAGGAACAATTCCAAAAGATCTCAGGTTAAAACGAGGGGGACGAGATTTCACGCATGAACAGAACAACGCCACTTGTTCTACCTGTCACGCCAAAGCAATAGCGCTGTCTAACAATTTTAAACCGGGTGACAGGTTTTTTGACCACTTTGACCTGGTAACCCTTGAAAATCCCGATTATTATCCTGATGGCCGTGATCTCGGCGAGAATTACACTTACACAACCTGGATCATGAGCCCATGCGTAAAATCGGGTAAAATTGACTGTCTGCACTGCCATACGTCCAGTGGTAGATACAAGTTCAAGACAGCGGACGTGGCTAATGGGGCATGCCTTCCGTGCCACCAGGACAAGGTTGACGCCCCCAACCAGCACACGCATCATAAGAAAGGAAGTTCGGGCGCCCGATGTGTTGCTTGCCACATGCCCAGCACAGATTTTGCGCGCATGCGGAGGACAGATCATTCCATGTTACCCCCAACTCCATCTGCTACAATAGAATTTGAATCTCCAAACGCATGCAACATATGTCACGAGGACAAGTCGCCTCAATGGGCTGATGTCCATGTTAGAAAATGGCGCGATCGGAATCATCAGGGTCTCGTGTTAGAACGCGCCAGATTGATCGATGACGCCCGAAAAAGAGACTGGACGCGTCTTGATGAAATGCTTGCTTATTTGGACAATGATTTACATGACACAGTATACGCCAATTCTTTGATACGTTTACTCAGAACATGCGAGGACTCCAGGAAATGGCCCGCAATTTGTCGATCCCTAAAGGATCCCTCGCCTCTCGTCAGGTCGTCGGCCGCAGAGACGCTTGCTCAAAATCAGTCTCCGGATACTGCAAAGGCCCTAATAGAAGCGACTGATGATGATTTCCTTCTGGTAAGAATTCGCGCTGCCGCAGCCCTGGCCGGTTTTCCAAAAAAACTCGTCCAGGGTCAGGATCTTGCAGGGGTGCGGAAGGCCACGCAGGAATACATGGATTCGCTGATGGCAAGGCCAGACCATTGGTCGTCCCATTACAATCTCGGTAATTTCTTTCTCAATCAAGGAAAACTTCAAGCAGCATTGGCAGCTTTTGAAACTTCATCCAAACTTGATCCACGCGGGGTGACTCCACTGGTTAACCTGTCGATAGCCTATGCACGTGCAGGATCGATTGATAAGGCGGAAGATTCGCTGGAACGGGCCTTAAAGATTGACCCAAAAAATTCTGCGGCGCATTTCAACATGGGCCTTCTAAAGGCCGAAATAAAAGACTTGGGCGCAGCGGAGAAACATCTCAAAACCTCTCTTGAGCTAGATCCAAATTTGGGAGAAGCGGCGTATAACCTCAGCGTGATTTTGGCCGGAAACAGACTGAGTGAAGCGCTCGAGTTCATCAAAAAAGCCTCCCTGATACAACCGACAAACGCGAGATATGCCTATACCCTGGCTTTTTATTATTTTCAGCAGAAGGATTTTAATGAATCCGTAAAGGTTTTGAAAAAACTGACCCTGGATAATCCTGCTTACGTCAATTCCTATCTTCTGCTTGCAGAAATATATGAAAACCAGGGGCGGCGAAAGGAGGCGACAGACACTTTGCATGAGGCCCTAAAGAATCCGTCGATTACTGGTCCAGTGAGGGAAGCGCTTCAAGCAAGAATAAAACGATTTACTTCTCAGTAAACTGATGAATTTTGATCGCGATTCGTTGAACGATTCACTCATGCGCTCACGCTTTGGATCGCGTGTTCAGGAATTCCCATGCGCTTTCCCAACAGGTCAATTGGACGGATGATCATTGAGTTTGGGGACTGAATCCCCTCTAGTTGGCGTCTGGTTATGTTTGCCCTAAACGTAATTTAAGTATATAATGCGCTCTGATAATAAGCTAAGAGACTATTCAGAGCGAGAGTGGCGGAATTTGGCAGACGCACCGGACTTAGGATCCGGCGGGGTAACCCTTGGGGGTTCGAGTCCCCCCTCTCGCACCATAAATCTTGTGTGAATTCTTGGATTAAAATGAGGCCTGAAGAATGACAAAAACTATTTTAATTTTCGCCACTGTTTGCGCCTGCGTATTTTGTGTGTGCTCTCAGGCTTCCGCTCAATACTATTCTTACTATTATCCGTATTATTACGCCCCCCCTGGATATTACCCACCAGCGCCAACCAAGCAGGCTAAACCCGTCACACCTTACTACTTTCGTATGATGCCAGACCCCTATCAGTCGTGGCGCTGGGACCGAAAGAACCGTTGGGATGACTATCAACGATCGATGCAAAGCCCGCTCAACCCTGAATCTGACCTGAGTTACATGTTAAGAACTTTTTGATCCTGGCGAACCTGGCCAAAAACTGGAATCATTAACCAACCAGGATTCCTTTCATGAAGATGTTTCCCAAACAAGGCCAGTCCTTCCTTGAAGAGGCTCGGACATCTTCAAACTACGGCATGAAACATGCCTATTTAGGTATCGGAATTAATAGCTATTCTTTTTTCTACTACGTGGATTCACTTGGTCTCGCTGGGTGATATTCCGTCAGGAATCACATCGAGCAGTAAGTGAAGAGCGATTTCGCTCCATTTCTCTCCTTAAGTGCGATAAAGATCTCCAGGAGTTTGTTTTCCGCACATTACTCCTCATAATCTTTTCAGGATTTTTAAGTCTCACCCCGAAATCAATTCATTCTAACCATTGATATCAGGCATTATTGTTTTATCGGCGTCTTATCTGGTGACGTGGCATGTTATTTGCTTACTGCAGAGTGACTCGTAAGACCTCAATTGAAATGTGGCTTTTAGGATTCATCTCTAGGGGAGGCATCAAAGTCTGAGTTACCTGAAATTAAAGTGGGTTGGAAAACGTAGAGAGCCAAGAAAAGCGCATTCACAACCGGGGATTTCAAAAAACGGGGAATAATCCATTGGACAGGTATAGAAGAACAAGAATCGATGGACCCCTTGGGGTGATTACTTGATCCCGGAGGAAATTCATAATCC
>DYRE01000266.1 GCA_020718965.1 Desulfomonile tiedjei | reverse complement strand
TCTGTCAAATAGCAGTACCGCCTCCTCGAAACGACCTTGTTCCAACCGCGCCTCGCCTATCCAGTAAACAGCGTTCGGAGCAAACTTACTCTTCGGGTTCTTCTTTACAAAATCTTCAAATTGGCTCACTGCGCTTTCAAGCGACCCGGTCTTGAAGGTTGAATAGGCGGCCCGGTACGCTTTTTCGTCCTGAGTCAGCGGTATGTTTCGAACTTCGGTGAGTTCGTCGCTTTGTCCTAGGGCCGCAGTCGCAGCCGCTTGTTTTTTTGCAGTGGCTGCGTCCGGTTTTCCTGACATTTCTCCGGCCTGCGAAGATGAGCTTGTTCTGGAGCCCGCCTCGCTGCCGGGGAGATTCTTTTGCCCATCGACCCCTAGCTGTTTCTCGATTTGGCTTATTCTATCCTGAAGTTCCTTTATCGACCGTTCTCCCCCAGAATATTCTAGTCTTTCCAGTGAATCACGGATCTTTCTGATTTCAGCTTCCAAATCCTGGATCTTGGAACTGGTTACAGTCAAGTTTGACTCAGGACTAATCGAAGAATTTAGAGGTTTCGCAGTAGGAAAAGATGGATTTGGAGTTCTGGTAAGACAACCACCGCAGGTTACTGCAAAAGAAAAAGCTATAACCAGGGAAACTTGCGCCATTCTATTTCGAATTTGTTCCCGTGTGTAGTTGTCAATCATTTACTTTTCTATCATTTTGAAACCCGCAAGTATGCCCGCCTGTTCTTTGCCCAAGCCTCTTCGTTATGATTCGGGTCAACCGGCAACTCTGAACCAAAGGATACTGTGTTCATCCTGGACGAGGGAATTCCTAACGCCGCAAGACGCTCCGCTACCGCACCGGCGCGGCGTTCGCCAAGAGCAAGATTATACTCCGCTGTACCCCGTTCGTCACAATGACCTTCGATTACCACCATCAAATTCGGATAACGCTTGAGAACTTCGGCGTCGTAGTCTATGGACGCCTGAGCTTCCGGGCTGAGAGAGTAATTGTCAAAATCAAAGTATACGGTTTTCAGACTTGATTGAATACCTTGGAGTTCACTTTCCACAACGGACCCTGGCCCAGCCAATCCAAAACCGGGTGACGCCATATCATTAGGCCTGACTATTTTTTTGGCGCACCCTCCAGCGAGAATTATTGTGAACATCAGCGCCGTGAAATATATTGTCAAGTGGCGGTTATCCATCACTCCTCATCTCCTTTTCGCCGAGGATCGGATCACTTGCTAAGCCTCGGAGACCATGCCGGACTTTTGCCGGACTTATTAGATACAGGTACCTGCACGGTCCCTTTGGCGTCCATAACAAATATTCGTTTAAATCCATCTCTGTTTGACGTAAAGGCAATCATCCTTCCGTCCGGAGACCAAGCGGGATCCTGATTGGAGCCCTTGTTGGTAAGAACTCTAAAGTCGCTTCCATCCGGCTTGATCACACAGATTTGAAATCGACCGTCTATCTTTGATGTAAACACCAGTTCGTCCCCTCGCGGGGACCAATCGGGATCAGTATTGTACGCGTTAGATAAAGTAATCCTTTTAGGTCTCCCACCAGTGACTGGAACAATGTAAATCTGGGGGGTACCTGCCTGGTCGGAAACATAGGCTATGTTAGCGCCGTCTGGCGACCATGTGGGTGAAATATCATTTCCCAAACCATTAGTCAACTGATTTATTATGTCACCACGCGTATTTATAATAAATATCTTAGGTATTGATTTAACACTTAGCGATAGAGCAATCTTGGATCCATCCGGGGAAAAACGGCCTGACGCATTCAAGCCCTTCCTATCCGATATTAGGACTACCCTTCGTCCATCCGATAAAGGCACGTACCAGAGGTCGGGCCGCCCCTTTATATAAGAGGTAAAAATCAGTCCTTTGCCATCTGGAGCCCAATCAGGAGATAGGTTCAGCACCTTTGTGTCGGTTAACGGGCGGAGATTGTACCCATCATAGTTCATCAAAAAAATTTCCCGAGTTCTTGGATCATCTACTATAAAGGCAATATCTGTAGTGAAACTACCTCGAAGATTTGTGATTTTCTCGAGTAGGCTATCGGTTAACCTGTGGATGATGTAGCGGTGTTCAGATAAAGGCCCTGTGAACCTCTTTCCAAGGTCAAGTTTTTGCAGACTGATATCGTATAGTCTGCATTCAACGGTAAGTTCTGATCCATTGACCTGAAAAGATCCCATGACTAGGGCCTGCGCCCCGGATGAGGACAAGCTGTTCAGCTCCGGATCCCCATTCTGTGTTAGTGGAAGAGGTTGAGGCGCTTCAATTACATCGAAAAGACCGCTTAGGGTAAGGTCTGTCCGAATTATTGAAGCTAATTCCGAGCCATTTAAAGATCCAGGTTGATTGCTGGTAAATTGAGCCACCATTATTGGCATTTTACCTAGGTTAGGGTTGTCTACATCTATTAAAAGCTTTGCCGATGAGGAATCCCACGTGAGACAGATTACCAGAATAGCACAAAGCAACAACCCGCCTACTTTGATGGCCCGCTTCCGCTCTGCGTGATGGGTGTAATATGAATAAGCTCTCATTGGAGTCCACCAGGGGTAAATCTCAAAGCTAGACCTCCAGCCGCTTGGATCTTCGCTGAGATCTCCGAGGTCATCGCCGGAAACGGAGCGGACTGATGGATGGCTCTCATGGCGGAACCATCGAAGACATGGTCTCCTGAACTGCTATCAATAGAGGCGTGTATCAATTGGCCTTCCTTCGAAAGCTGCAAAGATATTATTGTGACTCTAGGGGTCCGTTGTTCGTCTGCGAAAACGGACCAGTTAGAATTGATTCTTCTTCGGACAGCGTCGAACCATTGTGCAATCTCCGCGTCACCTGAAGCGCCATTGCCAGAAGCCCTACCACCAGCCCCCGCAGGAGTTTCAAGTCCCTTGTCATCAATGTTTTGGGCTTTTCCAGGTTTCTTAGTCTCCAGGTTTTTCTTTATGGCTGCCAGACGTTTTTCTAGAAACTCATTGGGATTACTTTTCTTCTCATTTTCTACTCTGGTTTTGTCAGGCTTAGGTTTAGCTTCTATCTCCTTTTTCTTTGGCTCAATCTTTTCCGGTTTCTGTCTCCTCTTTTTCATCTGAATTAAAGGTTTCACTGGTTCCGCTTTTGCAAAAACGGTTTTGAGCGTTTCAGTCTTGGGATTTTGTTCCCGAGGGATTTCTTCGGATTCGACTGCCGATAAGGGCTGAGCATTTTCCAGAGGCTGTCTGGGCGCTTTTTCCGTTGCGCCTGCTTCTGGGTCCCGCAATTCAACCAATCTTACACTGGTTACCCCAGGGTCTGAGAGTTTTGGTCTGACATTGAAATACTGAGCTCCCACGATCAGAAAAGCCAGGGCAGCAATGTGTATCCCTACCGACAGCGCAAGCATGCGCGGGGAAGTAGCTCGCCGATGTTTCAGAAGGTCTGTAATCATTTACCTGATTTGCTGGACTCCTCCTGAGGGGTCGTGATCATTCCGAGGTTGGAAACGCCTGCAGCCTTCAAACTGGCCATAATTCTGACCACAACTCCATAAGGAACAGTTTTGTCT
>DYRE01000265.1 GCA_020718965.1 Desulfomonile tiedjei | reverse complement strand
AACCCAGACCAAACTACTCCACTATGAAATCTGCGACGCGTGACTTCCATTTTAACTTAACTCGTGAAAGATTATTTTTAGTTTGATGTCCTTAAATAATATTTGAACAGAAAGATCAAGGCAAAAAAGCACAAATGCCGAAATATTCTTAAAAAAAGATTTGACTCGGCATTAACCTATCTGAAATGTCTCTTTGCAAAATAAAAATGATCAGGAGGATGTTATGACCTCATGTGTTCCGTTAACCGTGGAGATGTTGAGCAATCGTCACGACATAGTCACAGGTTCGAGTGAAATGAGTTTTTCAGAAGCCAGAAAACTGGCTGACGAAAAGGCAGAATCGACGCTTCTGGACCCTATGCTATTAGCCTGGATGGACGGTAAAACAGGCCGTTTTAGCCCCAATGTTGTCTGTTGCGATACAAAAAAGCCCTCATGGCTGATTTATGCTGAAACCCGAGGCGCCGAACTTTCTGTCAATGTCAACGATCTTTCTTATGTGTTTGTTTACCGGTCTGGAATCTAGGTATCAAAAACCTGATGGATAGAGGGTGATTACAGCTCCTGGTTTGGCGCAAACCAACGCGTTGCAGGGCTATCAGTCTTCTGTTTTGTACGTGACTGATGCAATCTTAGTCTCCATGGGTAAACAGGACTCCCAAAGCATGGTTTTTTGGGTTTTATCCATGGACATGTGTATCCATTTGTCGCCCATGAACCGGTGAATCAGAAGACCGCACATGATCACAACCGATAGGGACATACAGATCCAGACTCCGGTTGGTCCTGATTCCAGGATGTAGATAGCAAACAGAATGAGTGGAATTCTGATAAGCCACATACCGGTGAAGATAATCCTCATGGTTCCGAAAGTGTCTCCCGCACCCTGCAATGCCCCGGAGAGAGATATTCCCACGGCAAAAAATGGCTCGGCAAGCATGTTAATGCGCAAATATCTGGTTGTCTCCTGCAGGACCTCCGGGTCGTTAGTCAGAAGACCCGATAGTTCAGGCGCGAATATGAATATCGCTGCAGAAGGTATAAGTATCATGGACAGGCATAACGCTGCGGTGGCTTTGGCGCCCTCTCTGGCTGCCTGAAGGTTTTTTGAGCCCAGACGGTTTCCTGTTACGACTGCCGCTGCCATGTTCAAAGCAAAAATTGGCAGGAAAATAATCGCCTCTATCCTGACCCCTGCGGTCATTGCAGCCAGAGCCGTGACTTGGGAGCCTTGCAGTTTGGTCACAAGAAAATAAACGACCAGGGTGCCCGCGTTCCATGCCATCTGCTGGAGGGCCGTGGGAACGCCAAGCCGAACAAGATTCTTGATGCACCGTACAAGAGGCTTTCTTATCGAGTTGCGTGTTATGCGAAATGGTCCGGTCAATATTTGTGTCAGATTGAGTAGCATTCCCGATGAAGTTGCGAATGCGGTCGCCCACGCGATCCCCTCATATCCCAGGGAGGGTATTGGTCCAAAACCGAATACCAGAACGAAAAGACAGATCACATTAATGATCGCGGCGGAACAGCTATTTATCATAGCTGTTTTGACCCGTCCTGACGCTCTGAGTATTCCTCCTGATATGATCATGATGTAGGTGGGTATCAATACCAATGAAAATATCTTGATAAAACTTTCTGCAGTGGACCTGATCTCATTCGGCATTCCCGCAGCGCTTATCAATTCTGAAGAGTAAGTCGTGGCCAGAACTGTCATCACTCCTGACACAAGCAATCCCATGGTCAAGGAGTTGGCCGAAACATAACCGACTCCCAGCCGGGAATTAGCTCCGTAAGCCTGGGCAACCATTGAGACGGTCCCTACGGATATTGCGTTGGCGAGTATCATCAGGGTCCAGTATAGCTGACCGACATATCCCATCGCCGCCAGTATGTCGGAACCTAGCATGCCCGCCACATAGACGTCGGCGATTCCAATCGAAAACTGAAAGGACATGACCAGAATCATGGGCCATGCTACAGACCAGGATTCTCTGATGTACGGTTGAATGCCGCGTAGATTTAGAATAAGCAATTTTAGCCCTGTAGATTTAAAGATGCTGCAAGTCCTAAGCAGCATGTGTTTCGAAAGATTACTCCAGGCTTTTTGAAAAACCTGCGTTGATTATCAATCATTCAAGAGACACTGGATCGTTAAAAGATACAATTGTCTACAGCAGTTATCCTTGAAATTTTGCTTTAACAGCCATATAGTCAATAAGATTTAACATTGTATTTTGTAAAGTTCGACTATTAATTACTTAAGGTGGCGGAAGAGAATACTTTTATGCCTAAAAGGAAAGACATCAAGTCAATTATGCTCATAGGGTCTGGACCTATAATTATAGGCCAGGCGTGTGAGTTTGATTATTCAGGAACCCAGGCTCTGAAAGCCCTTAAAGAAGAAGGATTCAGAGTAGTTCTGGTTAATTCTAATCCGGCTACAATCATGACAGACCCTGAATTTGCCGACGCAACGTACATCGAGCCCCTTAAACTGGATGTTCTGGCGAATATTATAGCAAAAGAGCGCCCTGACGCTCTATTGCCGACTCTGGGTGGTCAGACCGCGCTGAATAAATCTGTAGAACTCCACGAGGCTGGAGTGCTTGACCGATACGGAGTAGAGCTGATTGGGGCGGGAATAGACGCTATTAATAAAGCGGAGGATCGAGAAAAGTTTAAGGTCGCGATGACTAACATAGGCCTCGATCTCCCCAAGAGTGGTTACGCTGAGTCATTGGCCGCCGCATGGCGGGTTGCCAGACAGGTTGGTTTTCCCAACGTTATAAGACCATCTTTTACCCTTGGTGGCACTGGAGGCAGCATAGCCTTTACTGAAGAAAGTTTCGAGCGGCTTGCGCTGTTGGGACTTGATGCGTCCCCGGTTAATCGCATTTTGGTCGAGGAGTCAGTCCTCGGATGGAAAGAGTTTGAACTCGAAGTGATGCGCGATGTTGCGGACAATGTTGTGATCATTTGTTCGATAGAGAATTTTGATCCAATGGGCGTTCACACGGGTGATTCTATAACCGTTGCGCCGGCGCAGACCTTGACCGACAAGGAATATCAGATCCTGAGAGATCAATCAGTAGCGATCATCAGGGAGATAGGAGTCGATACAGGGGGTTCCAACATCCAGTTCGCCGTTAATCCTGAAAACGGCAGAGTAGTGGTAATCGAAATGAATCCCAGAGTTAGTAGATCCAGCGCGTTGGCGTCTAAGGCCACGGGTTTTCCAATTGCCAAGATAGCTGCCAAGCTGGCGGTTGGTTATACTCTGGATGAAATTACTAATGATATTACCTTGCAAACCCCGGCCTCCTTTGAACCAACAATAGACTATGTAGTTACAAAGATACCGCGTTTCACATTTGAAAAATTTCCAGGCGCAGACAAGACGCTTGGGACTCAAATGAAATCAGTTGGTGAGGCTATGGCTATTGGTCGGACATTCAAAGAGTCCCTGCAAAAGGCTATGCGGTCTCTGGAAACGGATGTTTACGGTTTTGAACCGAGTCTTGACACTGGTTTGTCCAAAGACGAGATCCTGGCCAAACTCAGAATCC
>DYRE01000264.1 GCA_020718965.1 Desulfomonile tiedjei | reverse complement strand
GGAGAGTTATATACGTGAATATACGCAAAGTCAAAACAATTTAACAGAAAGGGCAACACCTTAAGCCTCTTTTTTGTTGTACGCTGACAACAAAAACCGGATGTACATATTTTTCAAGAAAATGCGATCAAAACAGATCCGCTCCTCCTTGATTGCCCCGGCTTATCGGGAGTAGATTTTTTCTTTACCCTGCAAGTAGCGTTTGAACTCCTCCAGCAGGACATAAGCATACATTTTACGGGCAAGATACGCCGAAGGGATATGGTTTTTCTCCTCCAGCCTGTTGATAATCTCTTCGGTGGTTTCCTGATCGGCCTGCCTGTCTTGAGAGTGGAGATCGGCCAGTATCTCGGCCAATCCATTGACACTTACCTTTGTCCCGTCAGGAAATCTCAACATGCGCCGACTAACTGTCGGCTGTTCGCAAGGGCCTCATGAAGTTCAACCCATTATTTCAAATAGTGCCATATTCCACCCCCATCGTCATTTTATCACTCCTTTGCTGCAGTGCTCACATGCGCTGTATTGTCGGCCGAGACGGGCAGAATCTGAAGCGTTGTGCGATTGATCCCGTATCCTTCCGGAAAGGGTATGTAAATCGTATCCTGATAGAAAACTTTTTCCCATCCCTATTCGTTGTGCTTGCTCCGGGCATGAGGTTCTATGGAATGATTTCAGAAAACAATGCGGGGGCTATTACCCCCGCATCGCGATGTTGTCCGACGTAACAAAAAACGTTACTTCTTTTCCAGCTTGTTTAGACGATCCTCAAGATAATCGAGGCGTTCTTTGATTCCTGGAATGTCTTTCACCCCATTGACGACTGGCCTGAGATTGATGTAATGCTCATCCTCAATCGGAGTGTCGGGCCTCGCGCCGTAAACGATCCAGCTATCCTCATAAATGCGGACGTTTTTGTACCCCAGCAGTTCAAGGGCGTAATACGAGAACGTTGTCCTGCATCCCCGGTGGCAGTAGAGAATCACCTTGCTGTTCTTTGGCACATCCTTATAGACTTGGGCCAGTGAATCCAGCGGCAGCATCTTCTTCTTTCCTTTGTCAAGGTTCTTTTCGTAAGGAATGAAAATCGCGCCGGGGATTCTTCCCTGCCGGAGCGTCGAGTTTTCGAGCGCGTTGTATTCAGCCGACGATCTTGTATCGATAATCACAACATCCTTGGGCTTTTTTTTGGCGATTTTTACCATCTCCTCGGTGGATACATAGAATTCGTATTTGGATTTGATTGGTTTGGCCTTGAAAACGGCTGGGACGGGGATAACCGGTTCCGTCTGGATCTTATTGCCCTTTTTCACCCATTCTTCGTAACCGCCATCCAGAAAATAGTACTGCTTCACCCCCAGCCATATCGGCATTTGCTCGCATGTCACATGGTAATCCCCTTCGGTCCCATAGATAATCAGTCCTTTGTTGTTGTCCAGGCCGATGGAGCCCAGGTATTTCTCTGCGTCCTGTATTGAAACAACCCTGCCGTCAACCGCG
This sequence comes from Desulfomonile tiedjei, assembly GCA_020718965.1. Taxonomy (GTDB): domain Bacteria; phylum Desulfobacterota; class Desulfomonilia; order Desulfomonilales; family Desulfomonilaceae; genus CAJBEZ01. The sequence continues at coordinate 2,078 of DYRE01000264.1, read as the reverse complement.
TGCTTCAAAACAGTAACAGCGGGTTTGCCGAAGTTCACCGCTCCGGGAATGTGTCCTTCTTCGTACTGCGCTTTTCCTCTTGCATCGAGAATGACCCAGTTGGTATCTCCTGATTTCTGCGCTACGAATTCGGCATCACAGACGTGTCCTCTCGCCTCGGCATAGAGATTGCCATTGCCGACAACGATGGCCATCAGGGCGACGGCAATCACCCAAAACAATTTTTTCATGGAACGAACCTCCTTGATTTAACATTAATTCTATCCTGACGGGTAGAGTCGCGACATGTTGCCTTGCTCAATGCATATATCTCTGATTAATCACACCTCCTTCCCTTCCCGTTTGAACCCGTAAAAATGCTCTTTTGCGACTGCCACAACCGCATTTCAGAAAAATCCTACGGACGAAAGGCAACGTGTCCCTGTTCCCGTATCAATGAACGCCGTTTGATGGATACCGAAAAGCAACGAGCCATCCCGGACAAACTGTTGTAATTTCTTATAGCGATATATATGCCACATAGAACTAATAAAATTTCTTCTTATATTTTATGATGTTATATATGGATATTTGGCTCTTTTGCCTGATAATATATTACCATAAAGTAACATAAGGCCCGTCATTTCCCCGAACTGTCTGAAAGTTCAAACAAATACGAGTATTACTATTAGGTGACATATGTTACCATACAGAAACAATGAGGTGGTGGAAAAGCTGAAACAACGGAACAAAACAAACCTCTGTCCACTTCTGATTAGTCTTTATCCGCTTCCCGTCAAATTCCTCGTAAATGGGATGCCAATCCTTATCGTTGGTCTCCAACACCGACTTCTTGAATTCCGACGTCACTTCACAGCCTATTTTGTCTCTTGCAGTCGATACGCTGCGGGAGCGCATCAGGGACACGAACGCCGCCGCGCATGATTCCCTTTGCCTGCCGCAGGAGGACATGACCCAAAACTTTTCAACCATCGTTAAAAACAAAGTGATAATAATCAGTTATCTTATGTCGAATCTCGGCATTGATTTTTAAGAGGGCGCATGACGCCGTGAGGCTGCACGGAAATTACCTACGGATCACCGGTACAATGGCACGATGGAACCATCGAAAAAGAGGGCAAAGGCAACAACCCCGGCCAGAAAGGCCCCCAGGGCCGGATAGCGGTTTGTCTTTGTAAAATTGGCGAAAAACAGGATCAGGATACACGAACCGAAAGCCAGACAGAAGGGGCAATAGGTGTTGTGCAAAACTTGAAACCGGATGAGCAGTGTTTCCCCGCCCAGGGCGCCGGCAAGGAGCATGATGCGCAAACGCTGGACAGAATCGTTCCAACGGGATACTGGCGGGAGGGCGAACGTAAGAAGTACAGCCATGAAGAGAATCCCGATCACCTTCAGGTTCAGCCCCATAAACCACCCCTGCAGCGAGGAACAGTAGGTGTTGCAGACCTCGTAAAAGACCATGGAACCAATACCGATTGCCGGAAAAACGAGGTTGATTGTTTTCAGAACATGCTCACGCGTCATGGTTGCCTCCTTAATCTGTGATTGTCAGTACAGCGGTTAGATTATAAATTTCCATACAGTCCTCGTCCTTACAAGACCATCTGTCTTCCCGCAACAATTTACCCCGTGCTTGATGCGAGAGTAAATTGCAGCGGGAGAAACTTTTCAAAGCCCTGCGCAAGATTTATTGACTGCTATTACTTTGGTGGAAGGGAGGTAGTTTTTGCCGACCACTTTATAAACCGCTCCCCCTTTTCTTTCGTCCAGTTTTGTGTCTGGGGGGCCCGCGGGAAGACATATCCCATAAACGCGATGTCTATCCTGACCTTCACGGTGGCCTGATCCCCCGATTCTGAAGGAAGCATGGTTATCTCCTCGATTGTGAATCCCTTGTAGGCCAGTTTTCTGGTCTGGCTGACATAGCTCTCCTTTGTTACCTGCTCGCGGGCGGAAGTGTTAAAAAATGAATAGGCTTGATCCCATTTCCCATCCACCTGGGCCTGCATGTAGCTTATAACCCTTTCCTCGATCGTCTCCGGCTTTGTGGCCAAGGGAGATAAAGCCGCGCACCC
>DYRE01000263.1 GCA_020718965.1 Desulfomonile tiedjei | reverse complement strand
AGGCATTGGAAGCGAGGGGGCGTTTGAATATAAGGCTTGGAGATTACGATGGGGCGCGTGAAGACCTGAAAAAGGCCTTGCTGGTAGGTGACAAGACCCCATATTTGTTGTCATCTTTAGGACTCGTCCATTTTTTTAAGAAGGATTTTAATGAGGCCAGAAAGTTTTTTGATGAAAGCCAGAATTTGGATGAAAAACATGAAGGCGTTTATTTTGGACGAGCCGCCATCGAAATAGAGCAAAAAAATTATAAAGCCGCGATTCAGGAACTTGACAGCCTGTTGAATTTTCACCCCAATAATCCCCAGGCATTGTTCCGTAGAGGATTTGCGTACCTAAAAGCCTCGGAGCCTGAAAAAGCTCTAACCGATTTTGACAGAGCGCTTGCCCTTGACCCGGGACTCGAGGAAATCTTTTGGTACAGGGCAGAAACAAATCGGGTCTTGGGAATGCCTCAACAGGCTCTCAAAGATTATAAAAAGGCGGAATCCGCCGACCCGAATGATCCGATCCTGTACCTGAATCAGGGAACGGTCTTAATGGCAATGGGACGGTACAACGACGCTCTTGAAAATCTTACACGTTCCATAGTCCTGGATCCGGAGAATCCGCTACCTTATATTAACAGGGCTGTGCTTCATTTTGACACAGGAAACCTGTTTGCCTCCCTGAGTGACCTCAATAAGGCGATCGATCTACGAGGCGCCGATTCGCAACTACTCATACGTCGGGCATACATATTCAAACTAATGGCGCGTGGAGATAAGGCCATATCAGACTTGGACGCTGCTCTAACGCACGAACCGAAAAATCATCAGGCCCTGTTACTGAGAGGAAGCTTGTATTACAACGAGCCACAACTTGATCGATCGATACTGGATCTGACAGAAGCGATAGAGCAGAATCCTGGAGACCCAACGGCTTATCAACTCTTGGCTGAGGCTTTGCTCCGCAAGGGCGACAGAAAATCAGCGATCAGGCACGCCAATCTTGCTTTGGAAAAAGACCCATCATATATACCCGCCCATGTAACCATTGGTGACATAGAAAAATCTGACCTGAACTATGATCAAGCTGCAGAATCATATTCACGCGCTTTGAATATTGATCCCAATAATTTTGAGGCCAGACTCAGGAGAGCAAGACTTAATTTTGAACTCAGGAAGTTTCCTGAAGCTCTGGATGATCTTGACACTGCTGTAAAGGTGAATCCTTACAGTGGAGATGTGTACACATTAAGATCAAAGTGTTACGCCGCTTTGGGAGATCAAGAAAAGGCTCGGCAGGATTCATGGAGAGCCAAGGTCTTTGTCAATCGCTGAAAAAATAAAAAGGGAACATGATTTCTCACGTTCCCTAGTCTAATTATAGGCGCATGTAAAAGAAGTTTCAAAAATTACAGGCCCTGCAAATTAACGTTCATCGATAATTCGTTTTGCCTTTCCTATGCTACGTTCTATGGTTTCAGAGGGAACGATGGTCACAGGAACGTTTATACCAATTATCTGGTGGATTCGCTCTGAGATACGTCTGGAAATATTGTCGATATTTTCCTTGCTCTGTTCATACATATGTTTTTTTAGCTCGGTTTCTACTGTGATGTGATCGATATAGCCCTTTTTGCTGAGCCTGATCTGATACTGGGGTTCGACCTCAGCAAATTCCATTAGAACAGTTTCCACCTGGGACGGGAAAACGTTGACTCCACTGATTATCATCATATCATCGGACCGTCCGAGAATCTTGTCCATTGTAATCAGAGTTCGGCCACACTTGCATCTTTCCTTCTTTAACGAGCATATATCCCTTGTTCTATAGCGAATCATCGGCATAGCTCTTCTTTGAAGGGCCGTGAACACGAGTTCTCCTTCTTCACCTTCCGGTACTGGCTCAAGAGTTCCAGGATCGACTATTTCAGGATACACATGATCTTCGTTTATGTGAATTTGATAATATTCACATGTGAAAGAAACTCCAGGACCCATCAACTCGGTGAGACCATAGTGCTCATAAGCGTGAATTCCACCCCTGCCTTCAATGTCATTTCTCATTTCCACGCTCCATGGTTCAGCTCCAAAATGACCAGTGCGCAGGGATGTTTTTTTCAAGTCGATTCCCATCTTTTCAGCTTTTTCTATTATAGTAAGACAATAGGATGGCGTACAGCATAGCGCTGATGTCCCAAAGTCCTGGATGAGCATGATTTGCCTTTCTGTCATTCCTGCTCCAGAAGGTACAACTGCGCATCCAACTCTTATGGCTCCCTGGAGGAACCCAAGTCCCCCCGTGAAAAGTCCCATTCCATACGCGTTTTGCAGGACGCTGTCTGGTCTGACTTCTTGAGCCCAGAGTCCTCTCGCCATGCACTCTGTCCATTGGTCCAGATCCTCAGCGGTATATGGTCCTGTAATCGGCTTACCGGTGGTGCCGGAAGACGCGTGAATACGCACTACTTCTGACATGGGCACGGCGCAAAGCCCGAAAGGATAGTTGTCGCGAAGGTCCGTTTTCATCGTGAAAGGGAATTTGGAAATATCTTCAAGACGTTGAAGATCCGAAGGCTTGACTCCGTGTGTATCAAAAGCCTTTTTATAGAACGGGATACGATCATAAACCCATTTGACGGTTTCCTTCAGCTTTTCCAACTGAAACGTTTTCATCGCGTCGTCGTTCATGGTTTCGAACTTTTCATCCCAAAACTTTTTATACATCAGGGGGCCTCCTCAAGACATGCGATAGTATTTTTTAGAAAAGAACCGATCAGGAAAGCGGCTTCATTAGAAGAAATACTGAATTAGCTCGATTGTGTCAAGATAAAATCCGGCCTGGAAAACGGCGCAAATGGTGAGATTAATTCACATGCACATCTTCAGTCCAATGAAACAATGTTCAGTAGTATTTGACTATCAATTCGCTATGGTATTTTTCTGATAGAAAAACAGGGTCTGTTTAGGACCAATTTCCAAATTTTATCCAGGCATAACCGCTTAACGATAACCTCCTTTATCGGCAATACCATAGCCACTTTTTAATTGACCAGGCTTTTCAGATGATTTAATTGACCACGAGGCAGAACACTCTCCAGCACGGGCATAACAGTAGGATCCGACCAAAGACCCGCAATTTTGACTATCAAATTGACTTTGTTTTCTTTTTTAGGTTGTTCTGAATCAGCGTTTACCTTCTCTTTTGACGTATCAATCCCCCATTTTCTGAGTTCTCTGTCCAGACCGGTAGCCTTAAGAAATCCCTCGTTTTTTTTGATTATGTCTTTTACCATGGGTATAGATCCGATAGAAGAAAGAGGGGTCGTAGAAGCTTTTATGTAACTCAGAACATCAATTTGCTGGGATCGCAGGTTAGCCTTGGCGATAGCGCCCATCGAGAGTTCCGGCGATATTAATTTGAGATTCTCCGTTTTGACGACTCCATCAACAACTTGAAGATCAGCAGTCATAGATTGCAGTTCGAACGGATTAAAACTTTTGATTTTGCTGTCCTGATTCAAAAGAGGCTCAATGAATTTTTCAGCGCCGGTAAGAACAGACCGCAACCGGCCTGCGGAGAATTTTCCGGGACCGGCGGACACCGACACCTGACCTCTTATTTTTT